>CAYSLM010000209.1:0-1534 GCA_964431895.1 uncultured Aequorivita sp. | reverse complement strand
TCAAAGGGGCCGCTTTCCATCAATTCGGCGTCGCCTTCGCGAATGTCGCTGGCAATGACCTTGTGCTTGCCGAATTTCTGGCGCAGGTTGAGGGTAAGCTCGGTTCCTATCTGGCCACAGGCACCTATTATCAAAATCCGTTTTTTCATAGAAGGTATTGATAGATTAAGGGGCAAAGGTACAAATTCCCCTCGCTTTCGTACATTAAAAAAACATGGTGCATTTGTTTTATTACCAGTATCTTTGTGGCTTTTAAAATTAAATATGAAGGTATTGCTTGGCGTTTTATTGGCAGTTTTGCTCATGTTTTCCTGCGGAAAATCGGCGGAGGAATCGCCTGCGGAAACCGTTTCAAATGATGCTTCAATTATTTTTGGAAACAAGGAAATTGCCTTTCCCCAACTTTCGGCACCAGCCGAGGAACAGGCCGTACATTGGGGCGTGCTGGAGGATTTTCTCAACGAGGCCAAAGTGGCCAATGGCAGCAACTACCAATCTCTGAGAAACCATTCGGAAAGATTGCTCGAGTATTCAGACTCCCTTTTCAAAAACGTGCCCGATACCTTGCAGACCAAACCCATCCACAGTAGGTTGGTGGTGCTCAAAACGCGCTCCCAGCAACTTTTCCAGGCCTCGCACCGCGATAGAATAGATTCTGCCGGGGTACAGCGGGCTATGAAGGAGATGAATTTGGCCATCGAAAACTTAATTGTCCATCTCAATGAAAAATTCCAAAAGGACCGTATCGATTTACTTCGAAAAGAAGACGAGGCGAGCGAACTGAAAAAACAAGAACGATTTAAGGATTCCGTTTTGGAGCTGGAACGCCAAGACAAAAACCGCCAAAAGGTGTAACAAAACACCTTGTTTTGCAACCAATATCCCAGACTATAAATTTTTAAAAAAAACAATAAATCAATATCCATAAAAAATGAATACCAATTTTTTTAAGCCCCTTGTGGCATTTTCAGTGATTGCCGCGGCGACCACTGCCTGTAAGGAAAAAACCGAGGTAGCCGTAGCCGATACCGAGCCGCACGGAATAATCCTGGCAAACATGGACACCACCGTGAGCCCGAAAGTTGACTTTTACAACTATGTAAACGGCAACTGGATGAAAAACAACGAAATCCCCGACGATCAGACCCGTTGGGGCGGATTTACCATCCTGCGCAAGAAGACCGATGCCGATATGCTCAACATCCTGGCCAAAGCCGAGGAAAGCGGAAAGTATGCCCCCGAAACCGACCAGGCCAAGGCCCTGATGATCTATGAATCTGCCCTCGATACCGTGGCGCGCAACAAGGCCGGCATTGAGCCGCTAAAACCTGCCCTTGAAAAGATAGCCGCCATGAACAGTATGGAAGACTTCCAACGGTTGATGGCCGAAGATGCCGTTGCCATTTCCCAACCTTTTTTGGGGCTTGCGGCCTTCTCAAACCCTAACAACAGTGCTATGAATGCCGCCTACATTACCCCTGGCGGGCTCGGACTGCCAGATCGCGACTTCTATACCAACACCGATCCGGCTTCG
>CAYSLM010000208.1:0-1620 GCA_964431895.1 uncultured Aequorivita sp. | reverse complement strand
GCCCGCAACGGCACCCAACTGTTGCAACTGGGCCGCGCTCATACGCTGTTGCCCATGGTTGGCCAGGGCGTGTGCCACCTCGTGCCCCATAACCGCCGCTAGCCCCGCCTCATCTTGGGTGATGGGCAATATCCCGGTATATACCACAATCTTGCCGCCGGGCATACACCAAGCATTGATTTCTTTGCTGGCCACTAGGTTGTATTCCCATCTATAATCATTAAGGTAACCGGCATAGCCGTTGGCATTGAGATAGCGCTCGGCAGCCGTAGCTATCTTTTGACCCACGCTCTTCACCATTCGGGCATCGGCCGTACCGTTTACAACCTTATGGTCTGAAAGAAACTCCCTATATTGTTGAAAAGCCATGGGCAGTATTTGCGAGTTCGGCACCAGGGCCAGCGTCTGCTTCCCCGTAAAGGGATTGGTACTGCAGGCAACCAAGAGCAAACCCAATAAAACAATGACAATCGATTTCTTGTATTTCATATTTGATGGTTTGGAATGAGTTTTAAAATTAGAGATATTAATTATAGGATTCTATTAAAATATTTCTAAAGTTTTGGAAGCTGAATGACTTTCCCGTCCAAAACTTTAATGATTCTTTAATACCCAGTCCCGACGAAAGCCATTAAATTTAATGGAAGTTTCAAACTTGGAACGACTTTTGAATCCATGACATCTATTAAAAATCCAAAACCTTTTATTATGAAAAACATACTTCTTTTCCTGGCCCTTTCCTCAACCATCCTTTTTACTTCCTGTGAAGGCGACCCCGGACCTCCAGGCCCTCCGGGTGAAGATGGCGTTTCGTTTTTGGGGCAGGTTTTTGAGACCACGGTCGATTTTACCTACAATGCCTCTGCCAATTCTTTTGAAACTCCTTTTATATCCTTTCCCTTTACCGTCTATGAAAGCGATGTAGTTCTGGTGTACCGATACGAAGGCCAGGCCGATATTGGCGGTGGCGAATCTGCCGATGTGTGGAGCCCGCTTCCGCAGAATATATTTTACAACAATGGCGACATCATTCAATATCTTTTTACCAACACCTTTGTGGACGTGCAAATGCTTATTGAAGGCAATTTTGACCTTTCCACATTAAACGATCCCAACGTGTTGGATAACCAAACCTTTAGGATAGCCGTAGTGCCTGCAGAATTTGCCAGGACCAACCCTACCATGCGCGAGGTCTTGCAGAAGGTGCAGGTAAACGAAAACAACATTGAGAGAATTGAACTTTAAAATGAAAATTTTAAGCACTTTAATAATAGGAAGCATGTTGTTGGTAGGATGCAATTCCCCCGCACAAAAAAGCCAGATTGGGGAAAAGGAAACATTTAAGGTAACCAAGACCGATGCCGAATGGAAGGCCCAATTATCACCGGCAGCCTATCAGGTCTTGCGCCATGAGGCCACCGAACCCGCCTTTTCAAGCCCTTTGAATGACAATCACAAAAAGGGCATCTATGTATGCGCAGGCTGCGGAACGCCTCTCTTCAAAAGCAAGCACAAGTTTGATAGCGGTACCGGCTGGCCCAGTTTTGACCGGGCTATCGAAGGCAATGTGGCCTATACGACCGATAGGAAATTGGGCTATACCCGCACCGAGGAACACTG
>CAYSLM010000207.1:0-1677 GCA_964431895.1 uncultured Aequorivita sp. | reverse complement strand
CCAACTGAAAGGCAAAGTAAATGCCCAGCACGACCAGCAGGGGTTTTTTGTAGGACGGCACTATTACCTCCTGGCCCACATATATTTTTTTCTTGGGAAGAAACCGTTTGCGCAGGGTTTCGGGAGAAAAGAAAAAAAGCGCAAAGGCGATGGACATATAGGGAAATATTCCAATCTGGAACACGATGGAATTGAACAGGTGGAAAATAATGGAAATAATAAACCCAAATACCCGGGTTCGTTTCCATAGCATCAGTGGTACGATGAGCAGGTCAAAAAATATTCCGGTATAGGCGATGGTCCAGTGCACCCAATTCTTTTGGAGCAATTCCCCGATAAGCCAGTAGTGTCTCTTGCCTTCCATCAACATGGCCGGCACCGAAGCATTTAACCAGTCTGGATAGAGCTTGGCCACCGAGGCATATGTATATACAATCCAGACCTGAAGTATCAGGACAAGCAACACCCATCGAGGCATTGCGGGTGACTTTAGCCTTGTATCAATTCTAGCGTCCAGTGAAAACCAACGGTTGGCTGGCAAAAAGGCCATAATCCAGCAAAGCAGCATCATAAGATAGTAATGGTTGTTGTAGCTGCTCTTCTGCATAAGATAGACTCCGGTCCACATAAGGGCGTAGGCAAACATTCCCAAACGGTACTTATAGCCCAGCATAACAAAAAGACCAAAGACGCCCATGACCAAAAAATAGACGTACATAAACTCCCCCTGCAAATGTTGAAGGAAGTTGAACCCGATGAAATTGAAAGTAAATGGGGGCTCAACCAGGTTACGGCGTACCCAACCGGTCAAGATGGCGCCAAAAGCCTCGGTTGCTATCAAGAATCCGAATACTACCCGAAAAAGGATTAGGCCAATATTGTCAACCTGCTTAAAAAGAAATCTATCCACGTTTCTTTAAAAAATGTTTGGCAAAAATCTCATCCCGCGCTATCTCCTGCCGTAAGCGTTCAACCGATGGGAAATTGGCCTCATCGCGGATATATTTTAAAAACTCGACAGTAATTTCACGGCCGTAAAGGTCGCCATCAAAATCGAGAAAATGGGTCTCAATGGTCTTGGCCGTACCGCCCACGGTAGGGTTGGTGCCTATACTGGTTATGCCAAAGCAGTTTTTCCCATCAATTATTGATTGCACCACGTAAACCCCGTTTTTGGGTATCATTTTATAGGTTTCCTTTACCTGCAGGTTGGCCGTTGGGTAGTTTATGGTTCGGCCTATTGCCTTGCCTTTCACCACCTTGCCGGAGACCATAAAGGGATAGCCCAAGTTTTCATTGGCTACCTCTATTTGGCCTGCTGCCAGTGCCTTTCGTATTTTGGTTGAACTCACGGCTACATCGTCTATTTCGCGGGCCGAAATTTCCTCAACCTCGAAATGGAATTCTTTTCCGAATTCGCGCAGATCGTCAATATCGGCGTTGCGGTTTCGGCCAAAGCGGTGATCGTAACCGATGATAATCTTTTTTGCCCGAAGACAATTTACCAAAATATCCCGAACGTATTCCAGGGCGGTCAAGCGTGAAAAGGCGTGGGTAAAGGGATGTATCACCAAATGGTCAAGTCCGGTCTGTTCCAGCAGATGGGTACGTTCCTCTATGGTATTGAGGAGCTTTATATCAACATTTTGCTGCAGCACCATACGCGGATGCGGAAAA
>CAYSLM010000206.1:0-1683 GCA_964431895.1 uncultured Aequorivita sp. | reverse complement strand
GGGGGGTACCTTGATCAGGATAACGGCCAATCGGTGATAGAGGTCTTCCCGGAAACGGCCTTCCTCTATCTCTTTTTTCAGGTTTTTGTTGGTAGCGGTTATGACGCGCACATCAACCTTGATGTCCTTATCGCTGCCCACGCGCTGCACTTTGTTTTCCTGTAGGGCACGCAGCACCTTGGCTTGGGCAGACAGGCTCATATCGCCCACCTCATCGAGGAAAATGGTTCCGCCGTTGGCAGCCTCAAACTTACCGGCGCGGTCTTTATTGGCCGAGGTGAAGGCCCCTTTTACGTGGCCGAACAGCTCGCTTTCAATCAATTCGCTGGGAATGGCGGCACAGTTTACCTCAATCATAGGCCCTTGGCTGCGGTCGCTTTTTTGGTGCAGCCAGTGTGCAACCAACTCCTTGCCGGTGCCGTTGGGACCGGTGATAAGAACGCGGGCCTCGGTGGGTGCCACTTTTTCAATCATGTCCTTGATCTTTTCAATTTCGGGCGATTGGCCGATCATCTCATAATTTTTGGACACCTTTTTCTTTAGGCGCGTATTTTCCACCACCAGTTCCTTTCTATCAAGGGCGATACGCACGGTATTGAGTAGTCGGTTGAGGTCTGGGGGTTTTGAGATATAATCAAAGGCGCCCATTTTCATGGTGTTGACGGCCGTTTCCAGGTCGCCGTGGCCCGAAATCATGACCAAGGGAGTTTCCGGTTTTATCTTCTTTGCCGCCTCGAGTACCTCTACGCCATCCATCTTGGGCATTTTGATATCGCAGAGCACCAGGTCAAAATCTTCCTTTTTTATGAGTTCCATTCCGGCCAGGCCATCCTCGGCCTCGAAAACCTCATATTTCTCGTTTTCCTCGGTGAGTATTTTTACAAGCACCCGTCGTATGGCCGCTTCATCTTCTATTATCAGTATTTTTGCCATTAATATTTGAATTTTATTCCCGCCCTAAAATATGGCGAGTTTTCGGTATTGATTTTATATATCTTTTTGCCGTCACCGTCTTCCAATCGGAAATCGTTGTAGACCGAATGGGCTGCATAACCATAAAATAGCAAATGCTCGGTAAAGAAATGCTCATAGCCCAGCCCCAAGAGTACAATGGTTTCCTGTATGCTCTCTGCCAATTTGCCTTCGGGATTTTGGGAAGGGGAAAGGGGAACGAAATTCTGCTGTATGTTGGCATATACGTTGTCCAGAGTGGCAAAGGCCTGTACGGCATCTTTATGGGATTGGTTCAAATAGTGGCGCACATTGGTTTTCGGCACGCCAAGGGTGTAGGTCCAATTGGGCTTAAACTGCTTGAAATAGTTGAGTATGGGCAAGGGGTACCACCTGCCGGGCGTAGTGGAATACGTGAGCCCGGCAATAAACCGATAGGGCTTTTTGCCTTCCTCGGGATTCTTTTTTTTATCATTTATAATGTAGGCGCCCACCATATAGATTAGGTCGTCGTCTACCAGCCCGTCGGCAAGGTCGCTCTGTATCTTGACCCCGGCTTTTACGCCAAAGCGCCAGTCATCATTGTGTTTCCACACATAGCCCAGATAACCATCCATTTGATGGGCAGATTGCACCAGATGGCCATTGAAGGCAAAGACATCTTCCTGATCTTTGATGTTCACATCTACATAGCGATACTCAAGCCCGACCACAAAAATATTCCTTCTCTCC
>CAYSLM010000205.1:0-1739 GCA_964431895.1 uncultured Aequorivita sp. | reverse complement strand
GGTACGCTCCATTTCCGGATAGAAAATCCGCAGGCTATTCAGGCCAAAATCATCGGCCACCGTATTGGCATGATAGGCCAAGCGGGTTGATAACTTTACCGAAGCCTCTCCCCAATCCAGCTGGTCTTCCGCATAAAAACCCACATCCTTGGTACGCACATCGGGCCAGGTGAGCATGAACATTAACGGTTCGTTGCTGTTGTTGGGATACATTGTCATTTCGGCCAAGGATTTGTTATAAAACCCATCCAGCTTGAAAAAGAAACGGTTCCTCGCTCCCTTCAAATAGGCCTGGGTGTAAAATCCCGTGGTCTGGCTCCAGCCGGGCATATCCATATGCATAGGCACGTTGGGGCGCTTGGTATCGTCCATCACGTGCTTGATGGTATTGAAATACACTTTTGATTCCCACGCATCCAGGGTGCCGAACAAAGTATCCTGTTTGTAAGCTGCCGAGGCGATGACCGCCCGGGCCAGGGAAACGTCCATCGTCAAGGCCGGGTAGCCCACGTCTTGGGCCTCATCATATATTAAGGTAGCGGAGACTGATTTATCTTCAGCCAGTTTATAACCTGAATTGATAGAGAAATTATATTTTTCATATTGCGAAAAGTACACTTCCCTATTTCCGCCGGCCTTGTAGTCATCGGCTTTGCGGTAGATGGCATCGGCATCCAGGTAAAAGTTTTTGTCAGAATAATTCACCTCGCCGCCAAAAACGCGCAGCTTGTTATTGCTCTCAAAGGCGCTCTCTATAGAGCCGTTCCAGCCCTTTGGTTTGAAATTGCTCCGGTCCAGCTTCAGATTTATGCTGCCGCCCATGGAATTGCCAAATGTGGCACCCTGCTGCCCAGAGCTTATTTGGGCCTCTGATAGATTGGACACGTCAACATAGGAGGTTACCGGGTCCATCTTATCGGTACAGGCGCTGAATATCTGCATGCCGTCTATGGTCACGGTTAGCCTTTCCGAGGCCATATCGTTCATGGTGGGCTCCCAGGCGTAGGCCCCGCGCTTCACCATATTGATACTGAGGGAAGACTCCAAATATTCGTCGAGGGTAGAGAGCGGCTTCGCCTGCTTTTGGTGGTTCAATTGCTTGCTGGAAGAAATTACCACCACCTCACTGAGGTTTATTGTTTTTAAACTGTCTGCAGCAACTTCCTGGCCAAATACCGGCGAACAAAGAGCACCAAATAGCAGCGCACCCAGAAAGCCACCCGCGCGTATTCCCAATAACGGGAACACAGCAATAGATGATTTCATTTTACGAACTGTTTAATTGTTTTTAAAAATCAAGGGCACGTCCAAATCCTTCGATGTTGGGAATAAAAGAATGCCCGTGACATTGGGGGGGGGACGATATTCACCATTACAACTCGCCCGCGGTAAGCCCGGCAACGCTTTATCATTGGAAGAATATCGACAAAGAAGCCTTAGGCCGTTTGGGGTGGGTGCAGAATTTTGGACACAAAAAGAAAGGGAACCATTTCCGGCTTTTCGCCGATGGAATCCTTTGTGGCCTGGGGAATTTTTTTTGAGAAAATAAATTCATCCAATCTTTCAGCTATAATTACTTGTGGGATTTCCGACTTGGAAGATTTACCAAAGGGGTTCTTATCCGTAGTGCCCGCTTCCTTGGCAAGTTCCTTAGAGAGATAGCACTTTCCGTTACAGTGCAATAACTCTATGGAACTTGGAAAAGAAACGGGCAAGTACCTTAGAGAGATAGCACTTAC
>CAYSLM010000204.1:0-1768 GCA_964431895.1 uncultured Aequorivita sp. | reverse complement strand
AAAAACACTACCAAAAAAAGCACGGAGTTTCTCATACTTCCGGATATTTGATCAATAAACCCATAGATGAACATCCCTATCACAATGCCAATTTTTTCGGCCACGTCATAAAAACTGAAATAGGAAGTGGTATCCTTGGTCTGCGGAAGGAATTTGGAATAAGTTGACCTGGAAAGGGATTGGATGCCGCCCATAACCAGACCTACCACCCCGGCGGTTACATAAAATTGCAAGGGCAACGTTATAAAGAATGCCGCCACACAGATGCAAACCCAAATCACGTTCAAGAAGATAAGAACGGGGATATTCCCCCACCGTTCAGACGCCCGCGAAGTCAATACCGCCCCACCTACAGCTACCAGCTGTATGATCAATATACTCACGATAAGGCCCGTGGTCTTGGCTTCGCTACTGCCCCACCTTATTTCCTGTTCGCCAAAATAGGTGGCTACCAGCATAACGGTCTGTACGGCCATGCTATAGACAAAAAAAGCGGCCAAATATCTTTTGAGTTGAAAGTTGGCGGTCAGCGAAATATATACGCCTTTAAGTTCGCGATAGCCGTTCAACAATATTCTTGGGCCTACCCTTCTTCCGCTTTTATTTCCCTTGGGAAGGAAATAAAAAGAAACCTGACTAAAGAGGATCCACCACACCCCAACCGAAACAAACGACCAGCGCATGGCCTGCATACTGGCCTGGCCTCCCGTTCCCAGGCCAAAACTTTGTGGGCTCATGACCATGGCCAAATTAAAGAGCAATAGTAAAACGCTGCCTATATACCCCAATGAATAGCCCCGGGCGCTCACCCGGTCCTGCTGCTCGGGAAAGGCCACATCGGGCAAATAGGAATTGTAAAACACCAAGCTTCCCCAAAAACCTATGAGCCCCAGATAATAGAAGAGCAGGCTTATAAGGATATTTTCTATACTGAAAAAGTAAAGCCCCATACAGGCCAAGGCGCCCAAATAGCAGAAAAACTTCATAAAGTTTTTCTTGTTCCCTACATAATCTGCTATGCCCGAAAGCAATGGCGAAATAAAGGCGACCGTAAGAAAGGCTGCCGCGGTAGTATAGCTTATCAGGGGCGTACTGCGAATGCTTCCGCCAAAAACATTTACCGTCTCCACATCGGCGGTACGGAAAAGTGCCTGGTAATAAATGGGAAAAATTGCCGAAGCAATAACAAGGCTATAGACTGAATTGGCCCAATCGTAAAAAGCCCAGGCGTTGAGCAACTTTCTACTTCCTTTGGGTAAGTTGGGCATGGAATGGCTTTTAGCTTTACCGATGGGCTAAACTAATAAAAATCCCACGGAATGCGGGATTTTTTTTATGTGTGAATACCATAAGTTCCAGAGGGCAATTATCTTTTAAAAGTGGTGACGCCAAATTTACGGGCCTCTGCCTTGGCCTCTGGTGCCCAAGCACGTATATTCTGTATTCTGGTGCCACTGGAGGGGTGGGTACTCAAAAACTCTGGTGGCGTACCTTTTTCCTGTGCCTGCATGCGTTGCCACAGCTCAGCGGCCGCCATGGGATCGTAGCCGGCAATTGCCATCAAGATAAGCCCTATATGATCGGCCTCAGATTCGTGGCTCCTGCTGAAGGGAAGCATAACCCCCAAATTGGTCCCAAGACCATAGGCAGTATTGAAAATTTGCTGGTTCTCCGGATTGTCGGCAAGCGCAATATTGCCCGCAACGGCACCCAACTGTTGCAACTGGGCCGCGCTCATACGCTGTTGCCCGTGATTGGCCAAGGCGTG
>CAYSLM010000203.1:0-1784 GCA_964431895.1 uncultured Aequorivita sp. | reverse complement strand
TGGTCGTTGCGCAACGCTTTTCGGTGGGCTTTTAATATTTCGTATTCGGGATATTTATTCTTGTCATTAAAACATTTTGTCACCAAATCATACACGAAAGGGGAGTGCACCCCGTGCTTGTTTTTCGATAGCCGGATGAATTTTATATAGCTTTTTGATTGGTGTATCATAATTCTGAATTATGAATTCTGAATTCAGAATTCCTCCATTTTTGCAGAAAGCTCAAACCAACGCTCGGTCTTGGCTTCAATGGCATCGATAATTTCCTGGAGTTTGATAGACTGTTTGTCAATTTCGGCACCGGCCCAGTTTTCGGTGGCAAATTGGTTTTGGAGCGCCTCTTTTTCCTTTTCCAGCCTGGCGATTTCCTTTTCCAGTTTGTTGTATTCCTTCTGCTCATTATAGCTCAGTTTGGCTTTTGACGAATCGCTTTTCCAATCGTTTTTGGGTTTTGGGGTTTCGGCGGCCGCCACGCGTTTTTCCTGGATGTTGCTATCCTCATACACTCGGTAATCGGTATAGTTTCCGGGGAAATCCTCCACTTCGGCATCGCCTTTAAAAACAAAAAGATGGTCTACGATCTTGTCCATAAAATAGCGGTCGTGGCTCACTACTACCAGACAACCGGGAAAGTCCAATAAGAAACTTTCGAGCACGTTGAGGGTAACGATGTCGAGGTCGTTGGTGGGCTCGTCGAGAATCAAAAAGTTTGGGTTTTTGATGAGTACGGTGCACAAATACAATCGTTTCCGTTCCCCGCCGCTCAATTTTTCCACATAGTCGTACTGCTTCTTTCGGTCAAAGAGAAAGCGTTCCAACAGTTGCCCCGCCGAGATCTGCCTGCCTTTTTTCAGCGGGATATAGTCGCCGTATTCGCGGATTACGTCAATTACTTTCTGTCCTTCCCTAATGTGGATGCCCGCTTGGGTGTAATAACCAAATTGCACCGTTTCACCCACCACCACCTTGCCGGAATCGGGCTTTATGGCGCCGGTGAGGATATTCAAAAAAGTGGATTTGCCCGTACCGTTCTTGCCGATAATACCCACCCGCTCGCCACGGTTGAAGTTGTAATCAAATTTATCAAGCAGCTTTTTGTCGCCAAACGATTTGGAGACATTGTGCAGTTCCACCACCTTGGTGCCCATGCGCTCCATGTTCAGTTCCAGTTGTACCTCGTGGTCGTTGCGGCGTTTGCCGGCGCGGGCCTTTATTTCGTGAAAATCGTCAATGCGGCTCTTGCTTTTGGTGGTGCGGGCCTTGGGCTGGCGGCGCATCCAGTCCAGTTCCTTTTTAAAGAGTTGTTTGGCCTTGGCCGTTTCGGTGGCTTCGTTTTCTATGCGCGCCTGGCGTTTTTCGAGGTAATAGCTGTAATTGCCCTTGTAGCTGTACAGAATGCCTTCGTCCAATTCCACGATCTCGTTGCACACGCGTTCCAAAAAATAACGGTCGTGGGTCACCATAAAGAGGGTAAAATTTTCCCTGGCAAACAGGTTTTCCAGCCACTCGATCATCTCGAGGTCCAAGTGGTTGGTGGGTTCGTCCATTATAAGCAGGTCGGGCGTGGTGAGCAGGGCATTGGCCAGCGCCAGGCGTTTTTTCTGCCCGCCGCTCAGGCTATTTACTTTGGCATGCAGGTTTTCCAGTTTCAGTTTAAAGAGAATTTGTTTGTAGCGCGTTTCAAAATCCCAGGCATGGTGGGCATCCATAGCGTCGAAGGCCTTTTGATAGGCTTCGGAATCGTCGGGGTTTTCAAGGGCGTGCTCGTAATTCTCGATTATTTT
>CAYSLM010000202.1:0-2009 GCA_964431895.1 uncultured Aequorivita sp. | reverse complement strand
CCACTATGCGCATTCCCTTGCCGCCACCGCCGGCAGAGGCTTTTATGAGAATGGGGAAACCGATTCCAGCGGCAATTTTTTTCGCTTCAGCGATATCGGTAATGGCTTCATCGGTGCCGGGAACCATCGGAATGTCGTATTTTTTCACGGCGTCCTTTGCGGCCAGCTTGCTTCCCATCACGCGAATTGCATGCGATTTGGGACCGATAAATATCATCCCGCTTTTTTCAACGCTTTCTGCAAATTCGGCATTTTCACTTAAAAACCCGTAGCCGGGATGGATGGCTTCCACCTTCAATTCCTTGGCAACCTTTATGATTTTATCACCCAAAAGATAGGATTCGTTGGAAGGTGGCGGGCCGATGCAAACTGCCTCATCTGCAAATTTTACGTGGGGCGCATTTCTGTCTGCTTCCGAAAACACGGCAACTGTTTTAATGCCCATATTTCGGGCGGTTTTCATGATTCGCAATGCAATTTCGCCTCGATTGGCGACCAATATTTTCTTAATCATTTTTTTCCAATTCAATTAGCAATTTTCCTTTATCAACCGTTTCGCCTTTGGCAATCGTTACCGATTTTACCACGCCATCGCGTGGCGCCGTGAGCGTATTTTCCATCTTCATCGCTTCCAAAACACAGAGGAAATCGCCCTGTTTTACGGCATCACCGGCTTTTACGTTCACTTCCAGGATCAAGCCCGGCATGGGGGCGTGGATTTCATTTTCAAAAGAAGCATTGCCCAAAGAAAGCCCCATTTCGGCAATCAACTGATCCAGGGGCGTAGCGATATGGGCCCGGTACGGATTGCCGTTTACCTTTAAACGGTAGCTCCGGTTTACGAAATCGGTTTCCAGAATTTCAACCACAAAAGATTTATTGTTGTGGAGCAGATGGAACTTTTTCCCCGAAATTTCGGCTTGGTCCAAGGCTTCGGCCTCGGCACTGTTTATGGGGAATTCATAGCCCTCATCAAACTTCACCAGATAATTGTCCTGCATAATTTTTTAAAAATTTGGTTAAAGATAAGGCTTGTGGCAGGTTTGGGCAAAAAGGAAAGGGGGTTGATTTTAGAAAATTCTGCCGAAGTTTGGTATCTTTAGCTGAAACATTCCCTTATGAAACATCTTTTTAGCCTGTTTACGGTGCTGGTCATTTTTAGCTCCTGCGGCCAGCCCAAAAAGAAAAATGACGTGGCGCTCAAAACCGAGTCGCAGACCTATGCCCTTGAAAAAGTGGTAGCCGGCCTTACCATTCCGTGGGGAATGACGTGGCTTCCCGATGGCAGTATGCTTATCACCGAAAAGGACGGGCGGGTGATCTATTTCAACAATGGCGAAAAAACCGAAATTGCTAACGTACCAAAGGTGTACAACAGTGGGCAGGGCGGATTGATGGATATTGAACTGCATCCCAATTATTCCGAAAACGGATGGATCTATATGACCTTTGCCTCGGAAGAAGGGCCCGGCGAGGGCGGCAATACGGCCTTGATGCGGTGCAAGCTGGAAGACAAGGCGCTTAAAAATATTGAAATCCTATACAAAGCAGAGCCCAACACCACTGCCGGACAGCACTTTGGCTCGCGGATTGAATTTGACAACGACGGATTTCTATATTTTTCCATAGGCGATAGGGGCAACCGCGATGTGAACCCGCAGGACATAACCCGCGATGGCGGAAAAATATACCGGTTGAACGATGACGGCAGCATCCCGACGGACAATCCTTTTTATAATGAGCCTAATGCCAAAAAAGCCATATACACTTACGGTAACCGCAACCCACAGGGTATGGCCAAGCATCCCGAAACCGGAAAAATCTGGATGCACGAGCACGGACCCAAAGGAGGCGATGAAATCAACATCGTAAAAAAAGGAGCCAACTACGGCTGGCCGGTGGTTACCTACGGCATCAATTACAGCGGCACCAAAATCACTGACGAAACCACCAAACCCGGAATTGAGCCACCCATTTACTATTGGGTACCTTCCATTGCGCCGTGCGGG
>CAYSLM010000201.1:0-2021 GCA_964431895.1 uncultured Aequorivita sp. | reverse complement strand
AGACCATTGGCGATCGCTATTTGGAAGATGGTATTCCGCACATTGCGATGGTCAGAGTTTGATCAGGTTCTTTTCCAGGTTAAGGTCTTTTAGCATTTCATCGGTAAACTTGTAGTGCCCGCGGCGGGTAATGATCTTGAACCGCTGGTTGCGCATACGCGTCAGGGTATCCAAAAACTGCCATTTTGATTTTAAAAGGCGCGGCTTTTCAGATTTTAGGCTAATTTCAAAATAGTGCTTAATGCCTGCCCGTACCGCTACAATGTCTGGGGTGATAACCACATCGCTGTTCTTTTTGCGATATGATTTGGGGGCTTCATAACCGTTTACATCGGCCTGTATTTGTTCAAAACCCCGGTTCTCAAGATAGGCCACAGATTCCTTAAGAATCTCTTTGTTTTCGTCTCTTTGTGATTGATCCATAATTGGCCAAGGTACAAAAATATTGATACACAAGGGGTTAACCTTTTGTTAAGCTGGGGAAAGGGGCTGTTAAAGTTTTAGATATTAGACGTGAGACGTGAGACCTGTGTACATCCCTGATATATATTGGTTTTTTTTTATGAATTGTAAAAAAAAGTTATTTCAATATTTTCCTATAGCGTTTTTCATCCTTCAGAATGGAAACGGCTTCCAGAATTTCGGGGTTGTGGGCAATTTGGTATTCGTACAACCCTTCGCGATAGAAATAGCGCTTGAGGATTTCATCGGTCAATAGCGATTCTATTTCCACTTTTTTGTCGAGAATGGCCTGGTCCTTGGCCGCGTCAATGGCTGCCATGAGCTGGGTATAGTTGGCGGCGATATTTTTGGCCAGATCGTCATCTTCGGCAATTTTCAATCCTTCGGCAAACTTCTTTTCGGTCTCTGTTTCATATTCAAAATTGTTCTTCTTTAAAAAGTCCAGGAATTCCCGAAAATCGGCTTCCGTAAAGCTGAAGTTTTTCCAGTCGTTTATTTGGTGGCTGTAATAATACTGGGTGGCATAGTCAAATATGGCGTTGTCCTTTAGCAGGGCGGTGGTGATGGGGCTAAAGACAGCCGATTTCAATTCTACGTCGGGCAGGATGCCGCCCCCGTCATAGACTGTTCTGCCGCCTTTGGTCTTGAAGGCGTTGTACTCCTTGGTATCCTTTCTTATCGGGTCGCCATTTTCATCGCGGTGCCAGTAGTCTAGGGCCTGGATACACCTTCCGCTAGGCGTATAATACCGCGAGATGGTAATTTTGAGCTGGGTGCCGTAGGTAAGTTTTTTGGGCCGCTGTACCAGGCCTTTCCCGAAACTTCGGGCCCCCACAATTACCGCCCGGTCCAGATCCTGCAGCCCGCCAGATACAATTTCGCTGGCCGAGGCACTGCGGCCGTTTACCAAAACCACCAGAGGTATTTCGGTATCGACAGGGGCGGCCTGGGTCTTGTAAACCTGATTGTATTTCTCAATCACAGACCTGGTGGTGGTTATTACCTCTCCTTTATCCACAAAAAGGTTTACCACGTTTATGGCCTCGTTGAGCAGCCCGCCAGGATTGCCACGTAGGTCCAGGATTATTTTTTTGGCACCTTGACCCTTTAAGTCTACCAAGGCCGCCTTGGTTTCCTGGGTGGTCTTTCTATTGAAGCGGGATAGCACAATGTACCCAATATCGTCATTGATCAACTTATAAAATGGTACCGCCCGTACATCGACGGCTTCGCGGGTGATGGTCGTGGTGGCCGTTTTGCCCTGCCTTTTGTAGGTGACATCTACCTTGGTGCCCGGGGCTCCTTTTAGCAGTTCGCCGGCGTCTTCGTCAAGATCTGCAATGGCTATATTCCCTATTTTAATGATCTCGTCGCCAGCCTTGAGGCCCGCTTTGTCGGCCGGGTAGTCCTTGTAAGGTTCTATGATTATAATCTTGTCTTTTTTGCTTTGGGCCGAAGCGCCTATGCCCGTATAGATGCCCGAATTGTTGATTTTCGCATCCTCCACCTGCTGTTCGTTCCAATAGACGGTATAGGGGTCCAGATCGTCCAGCATCCCT
>CAYSLM010000200.1:0-2033 GCA_964431895.1 uncultured Aequorivita sp. | reverse complement strand
TCTTTATGCGGATGCCCTTTTTGTCAAATGATCTTCTGAACCCGTCTATGACAATTGGCACCACAATGGGCTTATTCTTTTTAATAATATGGGCCGTACCGCGGCGGATAGGTTTCCAAGGTTTGGTGGTACCCTGCGGAAAGGTAATCACCCAACCATCGTTAAGAGCCTTGGTGATATTGCTCACGTCGCTCATTTTTACCTGCTTGTTCACTTCTTTTCCCTTTTCTCGCCAGGTGCGCTCAATACTTATGGAACCCGCATAGGCCAAAATCTTGGGAAGCAGGCCGGCCTTCATGGTTTCCTTGGCGGCTACAAAGTAGATATTGAGTTTGGGCCGCCACAGGTAACCAATATTTTTGATACTATTTTGGCGCCCATGAAGACTGGCGTTGAACACGTGAAACATGGCCACTACATCGGCAAAATAGGTTTGGTGGTTGCTCACAAAGAGCACGTTCTTATCGGGAAGATTCCGGATCACATCGCTCCCGTGGATCTGGAGCTCATTAAAGCCCTTGAACCGCTGATGGGTCAAGGCACCCAAAATACGGATAAGCCAAAGTTTAAGAAACAGGATATGGCCAAACGGATTTTTTTTAAAAAGACTCATCTATAGACGTTCTGTGAATAATAGCCAAGGTCCCGGACGCAGAAAGCACGAAACCCCTTTTGGACCGTGGGGCCCAAGCAATTTTTTCACAAAGATAATAAATTAAGCTATTGCAGTGCCCTTTTCAGCAATTCGCGCACTTCGTTGAGCATCATGGCAGTAGCGCCCCAAACTATGTGATCGTTAAAATTAAAGGCCGGCACTTCAAGGTTTGTGGCGTAGGAAGTGGAAAGGATTTGGGTAGTAATGCTGCCATCGTCCATAAATACCGGCAAAGGCACCTCTATCAAGGCTTCTACCTCCTCTTCCTGTGGCACAAAAGTGGGCGCCTCACGGGTTATCCCCAAAAATGGCTGCACAAAATAGTTGCTGGGCGGAATATAGATTTCCGTGAGCTGTTTGAGAACCGAAATGGCCTGCCGCGGTACGCCCACTTCTTCTTCGGTCTCGCGCAGGGCTGCGTCCTGTATATTGCGGTCTTCAGCCTCCAGCTTTCCACCAGGAAACCCGACTTGGGCCGAATGGACGCCCTTATAGGTTTTTCGCAAAATTAATATTAATCGGGTTTCATTATTCCCCGCAGGATAAAAGAGCGACATCACCCCCGCACGTTTGGCCGTATGCTGGTGGCGGGCCACGCGTTTCAACTCCTCAAGCCGCTCCATGGGAGCCATTTTGAATTGTACCCCTTCGCCCGGAAGTTCCATTTTTGTTACTTTTACAATCCGTTTTTCAAAATCGCGAAAATCCATTTATGAAAAAGCTGTTTGTTTATCTCTTCGGAAGCTTAATGCTCCTTGCAGGTTGTGAAGATAAGAAAAAGACCTCCGAAACTGGGGTTGAAATCGAAAACGAAACCCAAATCGAAGCCCAAAAGGAAATTGACACTTCGGCTACGCCCAGTGACCAAAATAATAAAGCTGAAAAGAGTGAAACGGCCAAATATCCCGAGATAACCAATGAAAACGTGGTTTCCTTCCTAACCGAATACGGGAAGGAAAACCCCGAGACCAAAGTTTTGATCAGTACGCGATTTGGCGATATTGAAATTGAACTTTATAAGGACACGCCCCTGCACCGGGCCAATTTTATATACTTGGTAAAGCAGCACTATTTTGACGAAACCTTTTTCCACCGCGTGGTGCCCAACTTTATCATTCAGGGCGGCAATAGCGATCTGGTATCAACACCTCGAAAACGCGCGGCCCTGGGCAGCGATTATCTGCTCCCAGCCGAAATTGTACCTGGTCGCGTACACAGCTACGGAACCGTTTCGGGGGCCAAGGAATATCGCGAAAACCCCGATAAAAGAACGGCGCCGTATGAATTTTTTATCTTTCTCGGGCCAAAATCCTCCACAACGCATTTAAATGGAAAATACACCATCTTCGGGAAAGTGACCAAGGGCATGGACGTGGTA
>CAYSLM010000199.1:0-2050 GCA_964431895.1 uncultured Aequorivita sp. | reverse complement strand
AATATCCCGAATACGAAATATTAAAAGCCCACCGAAAAGCGTTGCGCAACGACCATTCCCTTTTTGAAATGACCGATTTCGGGCAAGGCTCGCGGGTATTTAAAGGCCATGCCCGAAAGGTGTCCGCCCTGGTCAAAAACGCGGGGATGAAGAAAAAACGGCAAAGGCTGCTCTTCCGCCTGTCGCGATATTTCAACTGTGAAAATGTATTGGAGTTGGGCACTTCGCTCGGCCTTGGCACGGTGGCCCTTTCGTTGGCCAATGGGTTTTCGGCCATCCATACCGTGGAAGGCTGCCCAAACACGCTACAAAAAGCGCAGCACTATTTTGAAAAATTCAACCTGCACAATATTGCAATCCACCAACAATTGTTCAGCGAATTTCTTGCCGACACTTCGGAAAAATTTGATTTGATCTTTATAGACGGCGACCACCATGGCCCGCGCACCCTTGGGTATTTCCATTCCCTTTTAAAAAACATCCACAACAACTCGGTCATCATTTTTGACGATATTTACTGGAGCAAGGATATGACGGCCGCCTGGCAACAAATAATCGCCCACGAAAAAGTAACCGTAAGCATCGACACCTTTCAATGGGGCCTGGTCTTTTTCAGAAAGGAACAACGGAAGGAGCATTTTGTTATAAGAGTTTGAGTGGGGAGCGGTAAGTGGAGAGGGGTAAGGTTTAGGTGCCGAGGAAGGTACGGAAGCGGACTTAAGACGGTAAGACATAGGACATATGACTTTATCTCCAGGTGAAATACTTCATAATTTTACGTCAGCTTGATTGCTTTCGTTGCCTGTGGTTTGTGTCTTTCATCTTTTTTAAATTGAGATTTCTTTGGGACCTGCCCGTCCGGCAGGCGGGTTTGGGACCTGCCCGTCCGGCAGGCGGGTTTGGATTTTGGGACCTGCCCGTCCGGCAGGCGGGTTTAAGCTTTTTCGGAATTTGCAGTTTATGCAATTGTAACAGGAACCCTATCTTTGCGTCATACCAATAATATTAATTTTTTAAAGAATAGTCCCCCTCTGGGGAATTTAGGGAGTGTATGGGCTTAGTAATAAAAATACGAAACATCACCCGCGATTTCCCGCTCGGGAATGAAGTGGTAAAAGTTTTGAAGGGAATAGACCTCGACATCGAGCGGGGCGAATACGTGGCCCTGATGGGGCCTTCCGGCTCCGGAAAATCTACCCTGATGAACCTTTTGGGCTGTTTGGATACGCCCACTTCGGGCACTTACGAGCTCAACGGCAGGGACGTGAGCAATATGACCGATGACGAACTGGCCGAAATCCGCAACAAGGAAATAGGCTTCGTCTTCCAGACCTTTAACCTGCTGCCCCGCACCACCGCCCTTGAAAATGTAGCCTTGCCCATGGTTTATGCCGGCGCCTCCAAAAGCGAACGCACCGAACGCGCCAAACAGGTATTGACCGATGTGGGCCTGGCCGACCGCATGGACCATAAGCCCAACCAACTTTCGGGCGGACAACGCCAACGGGTAGCCGTGGGCCGTGCCTTGGTAAACAAACCGTCCATCATTTTGGCCGACGAGCCCACGGGAAACCTGGACTCCAAAACCTCACTGGAAATCATGAACCTCTTTAACGAAATCCACAAGGCAGGCAATACCGTAATTCTCGTAACCCACGAAGAGGACATAGCCGAAAACGCCCACCGCATCATCCGCCTTCGCGATGGGATGGTGGAGAGTGACACGAAGAAGGCAGTTGTGAGGGAGTTGTGAGTTGTGAGTTGTGAGCGCTGAGCTCTGAGCCTTGAGCCGTGAATAGTGATTGTTGAGCGTCTTGTTTCTTCGCTCAAGTTGCGGGTGCCAATAACTTTAATAAAAAACAGCAATAAAAAATAAACAATCATTTCTTGTTGCAGGTTTCAAATGGAAGGTCAGTCGCTTTTATCCATCGCTGCGTCCTCCGCGCCTCTGCGGTGCATTTTCAATTGCTGAAATAGAGTCTTAGCCAGATTGTAGATTGGTGCTCTTGGAACCTGCCCGTCCGGCAGGCGGGTTTGGATTTTGGATTTT
>CAYSLM010000198.1:0-2140 GCA_964431895.1 uncultured Aequorivita sp. | reverse complement strand
GATGAGGAAGTGCCCCCAGGGATCTATCCCGACATGACCGAACATGGCTACGAAAAAGACCTTTGGCCCAACATCCATAAAAAAATCATGGCAGCCGATATCTTGGTGGTGGGCACTCCCATTTGGTTGGGCGAAAAATCTTCCGAAGCCAAGAAATTGATTGAGCGTCTCTACGCCATGAGCGCAAAAACGAATGATAAAGGGCAGTTTATCTACTACGGCAAGGTGGGCGGCTGTGTGATTACCGGAAATGAGGACGGGGTAAAGCACTGCGCCATGGGCATTTTGTACAGCCTGCAACACGTAGGATTTACCGTTCCGCCGCAAGCAGACTCGGGTTGGATTGGAGAAATTGGTCCGGGCCCCAGCTATGGCGATACCGAATTTGACGACCAAAAAATTGACCCGCCCAAAGGTTTCGACTCTGAATTTACCAACCGCAACCTGACCTTTATGACCTATAACCTGCTGCATCTGGCCCAAATGCTGAAAGCGAATAATGGCTATGGCAGCTACGGCAATTCAGTGGAAGAATGGAACGATGGCCAACGCTGGAAATTTGAGGCTCCAAAACAGTAAGCTTCTTTTTAAAAAACCCAACTTCTTATTATTGGGAATTTGTTTTATGCAGTTTCAACTGAATACGTTTCCTGTCCACATCCACATCAAGCACTTTTACCACGACTTGTTGGTGCAGGTGCACGTGCTCGCTCACATCTTTTACAAATGAATCCGATAGGTTGGAAACGTGAATAAGGCCGCTTTCCTTAATGCCCACGTCCACAAAGGCGCCAAAATTGGTGATGTTGTTTACAATGCCGGGCAGCAGTTGGCCTTCCTGCAAATCAGAAATGGTCCTGATATTTTGATTGAAGGTAAACACCTTGGCTTCTTCGCGAATATCCAATCCGGGTTTTTCCAGTTCCTTAATAATATCTCTTAAGGTGGGAAGGCCGATATTTTCTGAAATGTATTTTTGCAAGTCTATTTCTTGAAGAAGCGTTTTGTTGCCTATCAATTCTGAAACTTTCACACCTTCGTCCTTTGCCATCTTTGAAACTACCGAATAACTTTCGGGATGCACCGAAGAGTCATCCAGCGGATTTGCCGCATTTTTTATACGAAGAAACCCGGCCGCTTGCTCAAAAGCTTTTTCGCCCAAACGAGGAACTTTTTTCAGTTCTTCCCGGGAATTGAAAGCACCGTTTTCCTCCCGATAGTTCACAATATTTTCAGCCAGTTTGGGCCCGATACCGGAAACATAGCTCAACAAGGGAATGCTGGCCGTGTTAAGGTTTACCCCCACAGCATTTACGCACCATTCCACCGTGGCGTCAAGGGCATTTTTCAATTTGGTTTGGTCCACATCGTGCTGGTATTGTCCCACGCCGATTGATTTTGGGTCAATTTTTACCAGCTCGGCCAGCGGATCCTGTAAGCGGCGACCGATAGATACCGCACCGCGAACCGTAACGTCGTAATTTGGGAATTCATCGCGCGCAATTTTTGAAGCCGAATACACCGAAGCGCCCGCCTCGCTCACCACGAAAACCTGGGGCGGGTTTTTGAAAGCTATGCGTTTTACAAACTGTTCCGTCTCGCGCGAGGCCGTACCATTGCCAATGGCGATTGCCTCAATTTTATGCGCATCGGCCAGCGAACTAATCTTTTTCATCGCGCCTTTGGTATCCTTCTTTGGCGGATGCGGAAAAATGGTTTCGTTGTGCTGCAAATTGCCCTGTGCATCAAGGCACACTACTTTGCAACCTGTTCTAAATCCGGGATCAATGGCCAAAACCCGCTTTTCCCCCAAAGGCGATCCCAACAAAAGTTGTTTTAGGTTTTTGGCGAAAACGTTGATGGCGGTTTCTTCGGCCTTTTCTTTTGCGGCAGCTAAAATTTCATTGGAAAGTGCCGGAAACAACAGGCGTTTGTAGCTGTCTTCAATCGCGAGTTTTATTTGTTCGGACGCTGCATCATTTGATTTAACGATGCGCCCTGCAATTTTTGAAATCGCTTTTTCATCGTCAATTTCAATTTTTTGGCGAATAAATCCTTCCGAAGCAGCACGCAGAATTGCCAACAATCTGTGCGATGGAATTTTATTCAAAGCTTCGTTCCAATCAAAATAATCGCGGAA
>CAYSLM010000197.1:0-2167 GCA_964431895.1 uncultured Aequorivita sp. | reverse complement strand
CGGTTTTGGGAGAAGGAATTTGATGTGCTGAAACCTAAAAAAAACGCCAAGGGCAACCGAAAATTTACCCCACAGGATATCAAAAACCTTGAGCTTATTTACCATTTGGTAAAAGAACGCGGATTTACCCTGGAAGGAGCAAAGACCCACCTTCGGGAAAACAAGCAAAAAACCCTTGACCGTTTTGAGATTATCCGTAAATTGGAATCTGTAAAAGCCGAACTGTTAAAAATAAAAGATCAACTTTAAACACCCATTATCTTATGAAAAAATGGTTACCTGTCATTATCATCTTAGGAATTATTCTCTTGATTGGCGCCTATATGGCCAGTTTGAACAATAAACTGGTTGTCCTGGACCAAAATGCAACCGCCCAATGGGCCAATGTGGAAAGTTCCTATCAACGCCGCGCCGATCTTATTCCCAATATAGTGAGTACGGCCAAAGGCTATGCAGAGTTTGAAAAATCTACGCTCACTGCCGTTACCGAAGCGCGCAGCAAGGCCACCTCTATCAATATTGACCCGTCAAATATCACCCCTGAGCAGTTGGCGCAGTACCAACAGGCCCAGGCAGGGGTTACTTCCGCCCTGTCACGCCTACTTGCCGTGTTTGAAAGGTATCCAGACCTAAAGGCCAATGAGAACTTCAAGGAGCTGATAAACGAACTGGAACGTACCGAAAACCGCATCAACGTGGAAAGGAACAGGTTTAACGAAGCCGCTCGGGAGCTGAACACCGAACTGAACAAATTTCCCACCAAGCTCTTCGCCGGAATTCTCGGCTTTGACGAAAAAGCCTATTTCAAGGCCGATGCGGGCAGTGAGAATGCGCCCGAGGTGAATTTTGACGATTTGGGAAAATAGTTTTAAGTTTTCAGTTGCAGTTGGCAGTGCTCATATTTGTGATGGGCCACCAACTCCAGATTCCCTAAAATAGAACCTATATAACGAAATTCCAGCACCATGCCAAAAGTAGAAGATTTCCTTTCAGCGGAAGAAGAAGCGGCCATCATTGAAGCAATTCGGGAAACCGAAAAGAATACCTCGGGCGAGATACGCGTACATCTGGAGCCCAGTTCCCTTTCGACCGAAGAACCCAACGAGCCCATTGATGCCTTTGACCGCGCCGCAGAGGTTTTTGAGATGCTCAACATGCACAAGACCAAACAGCGCAATGGCGTATTGATTTACGTGGCGGTAGATGACCGGACCCTGGTGATTATGGGCGATAAGGGAATCAATGATATTGTGGGCCAGGATTTTTGGGAAGGCACCAAGGATATCATCATTTCCCACTTCAAAAAAGGAAATATGGGGCAAGGGCTTGTAGAAGGCATTTTAAAGGCGGGCCAGCAACTGAAAAAACATTTTCCATATCAAAAGGACGATGTCAACGAGCTGCCAGACGATATTTCGGTGGGCTAAGATCGCGATTTGCCGATTTCCAAAAAAAGAGGAATCCCCATCCTTGACGTGGTCAATTTGTTAACTTTTTAAATTCTTTACTCATAAGCTTTTTATCGAAATATAACTTTTTTTTATTGCTGTTGGTCATAGGATTGCTATCTGCAAATGCTTCGGCACAGTATGATATTCCTCCAAAACCGGAGAAACAGACTTCGGTGTACGATTATATCAATTTGCTGTCTCCTTCCCAAAAAAATGCCCTCGAGAATAAATTGGTCCGCTATGCCGATTCCACTTCTACCCAGATCGTATGCGTTATCATCGGTTCTACTCGAGGTGAGGATATTTCCATGCTTGGGGCCCAATGGGGCCAGAAGTGGGGAATTGGGCAGAAGGGCGAGGACAATGGGATTCTCATCCTTCTGGCCAAGGACGATAGACGGGTGGATATCAATACCGGCTATGGCATTGAGTACCGCATTACCGACCTGATGGCCGAGCGCATCATAAACCGAATTATGGTGCCGGAATTTAAACAGGGGCGGTTTTATGAAGGTCTCGATAGGGCCAGTGATGCCATTTTTGCGGCCTTAAAAGGAGAGTTTAAGGAAGACCGTGATTTCCGGAAAAAGGATTCCAAGGGCATTCCGGTGGTTTTGATTTTCATTTTTATTGTCATCCTCGTCATGCTCATTAAAAAAGGTGGCCGTGGCGGCCGTGGTGGTGGTGGCGGAAGCCTTTTGGATATAATAGTTTTG
>CAYSLM010000196.1:1424-2238 GCA_964431895.1 uncultured Aequorivita sp. | reverse complement strand
GGAAGCGCCCTAGCCCTGCCGCGCGTACTTGCCGGTATTCTTGAAAATTATCAGACCGAGGAGGGCATAAAGGTTCCCGAAGTATTGGTGCCCTATTGTGGCTTTAATTTTATCGATTGATGTTTTTCTAAATAAAATAGCCGCAAAAGTATTTTCGGTGCTTTTGCGGCTATTTCCTTTAAGCAAAAAATTCTATCCTTCGGTGCTCGATGACATTCGGGTGTACTCCAGGATTAGGGCACTTAGCCAGTCCCAGTTTACGGATTTGTACGGATATTTCGCCATAAATGCCGGATTGTCGCCAAAGAGAAATTCATAGTTTTCCTCAAAGTCGCCCTTGGGAAGCCAAATGATCTTATCGCCCTTTTGCACGTAATACGACTTTATGACCCCCCCGCCAATGGCCGGTGCCCCACCAATGGAAAATCCTTTCGACTCTTTGGCAAAGGGATCGTGGTAAACGGAAATAATACTACTGAAATCTGGATTGATAAGCTGCATGAGAAATTCCTTTTCATCCTTTCGGTTTTTAAGGGAAACCTTCTGGTTCACGAAAAGGATTTCATCATTGCTGGTCAGTTTCTTTACGCTATTCCTTCGGCCCATGCCATAGTTGCTGAATTTTTGCGAAACCTTTCCGAATTTTTCAAAGCCACTGGCAAAGAGGTAGGCCTCGGCAATTTGTTCGGCCTTATAAGTCTGTTTTTTGTCGGTAATGCTGTCCTTAAATACAATTTCATAGATCTGGCCCTTTTTGGTCATCACGCCCTTGCAGTAGCCCCGGTGTTCTGAGCCGTCCTTTAAAATGAGGGTT
>CAYSLM010000196.1:0-1414 GCA_964431895.1 uncultured Aequorivita sp. | reverse complement strand
GGCGCCCCCGCCGAATGCCGACCGGGTGATTTTGCTGCCGCTGTCGTTGTCGG
Organism: uncultured Aequorivita sp.; assembly: GCA_964431895.1. Lineage (GTDB taxonomy): Bacteria > Bacteroidota > Bacteroidia > Flavobacteriales > Flavobacteriaceae > Aequorivita. The sequence continues at coordinate 1,361 of CAYSLM010000196.1, read as the reverse complement.
CCGGCACGACGCCGGTGCGATTCGAGGTCGACGCACGAGTATTTGAACCAGTTCGTTGATACTTTTTTTGTGGCCGGCTGGTTAAAGCCTTCGGCAAAAAAATAGGTCTTGAGCAGGTCGCGCTCCTCATCGGTGTACTTTACTTTGTCCTGGGCCGTGGAAATGCTGCAGGCGAACAGGGAAATGAATAATAATAAATGGAGTTTCATAATCTTAAAATTTTATTGGTTGCACTGCCAATATTCCGAAAAAATTTCCGAATAGGCCGCGTGGAGTGTCCGGAAAATGGCGATATGCCCCTCAAAATATGGCAATTGCCCTATTCCTCGGGGAGGGCTACAAACAAAAAAGGGAGCACGACTGCCCCCTTGGATATAAAATTTGGCCAACAAGAAATGTTAAGCCTTTTTATAGCTGGTATAGTACTCCTCCATCAAGTTCATTAGGGCCTTTATCAGATCTTTGGTCTCCAATAACAGGCTGAAATAGAGCGTAGTGTTTTTGGGGCTCGATTCCTCGGTGCGGGTACGGGCTACCTGTTTCTCAATTTTGTTTGAAAGGCTTAGAAATACCTCTTCCTTCTTATCCAAAACATTTTTGATGCGGTGGAATTCCTTTTTCTGGAAAATATCCTCTATCTCGTTCAAGAGGTCTTCCAGATAACGGTCTATTTCCTGAAGGTCCTTTATCTGATTAAAGCGAAGGGCCTTGTGATTGTTGTTGACGTGCTTGTAGCTTGCCTTCGAGATAAACTCCAACGACTGCACCACGTCTGTCAGGTAGCCGAGGATGATGATATAGAAATTGCTTCCGCGAACGCTGGTCTCGTCCAGATTCTTGATAAAATAGAAAATATTGTCGCGCAGTTCCTCTACTTCATCATTCAGCTTTTTCACCCCTTTTTTGCTCTTCTTCAGCTTTTTGGTATCCTGTTTGGCCAGGCCGCGGAGCATATCGGTATATATCTTATTGGAGCGTGAGACCACGTTGCTGATATTTTCGGCACTTTCACGGATGATGCCCTGCACGGTCTTGCTTTCGGTCTTCTTTAGGCCACTTCGGTCTAATTTAAGTTTCACTTTATTTTTATGCGAAAGATAATTTCGAACCAATAATAGAATGGCAAGTAACAGCAATACGGCTATCATTGCACCTTTTCCAATATAGATTAGGTAAGCCAGGGTGCCTGCAGCAACAAAGGCTACAATAGCGGTAAAAAACCAGCCGCCTATTACGTTGAGCACACCTGCCACACGGTAAACCGCACTCTCACGGCCCCAGGCCCTATCTGCCAGGGAGGTGCCCATCGCCACCATAAAGGTTCCTTATGTTGTTGAAAGCGGGAGTTTCATATATGTTGC
>CAYSLM010000195.1:0-2261 GCA_964431895.1 uncultured Aequorivita sp. | reverse complement strand
TCAACAGTTATTACGAAAATGTGGGCAAGCGCGTACTGCGCACAGACCGCGGCAACCTTTCGCGACCGGGAGTGGCCAAGGTTTACGATTATCGGCACTATGTTACCAATGAAATGAAGGAGTTTCTTTCTGAAGGCATTTCCCCAGAGATTGAGGAAATCCTTTTAATAGGCATCCATCACGAAAAACAACATCAGGAATTGCTTATTACCGATATCAAATACATCCTCGGAAACAATCCGCTGTTGCCAAAATACAACGATACCTTTTCAGAAAACCCTGTTCAAAATTTTCAACAGGAATGGATTGAAATGGAAGAAGGCATTTATGAGATCGGCCACAACAAACCCGGGGAATTCTGTTACGACAATGAACTGGGGCGGCACAAAGTATATCTCCGCGATTATAAAATCTCGAACAAACTCGTTACCAATTCGGAATACCTTGAATTTATGAACGCTGGAGGCTACAGGGATTTTAACCTCTGGCACGCCGAAGGTTGGGATTGGGTACAGCAAAACCAGATTTCGGCCCCTATGTACTGGCATAACATTGACGGCCAATGGCATCAATACACCCTACGGGGCCTGCAAAAATTGAAACTTGAGGCTCCGCTTGCACATATTTCCTACTATGAAGCCTTTGCCTACGCGCAGTGGAAAGACTGCCGGCTGCCCACAGAATTTGAATGGGAAGCCGCCCAGGCCCACTTTGAATGGGGCAGCCGTTGGGAATGGACCGAGAGCGCCTACCTGCCCTACCCCGGCTATACCAAGGCTCCAGGAGCCATTGGCGAGTACAACGGCAAGTTTATGGTAAACCAAAAAGTACTGCGCGGCGGCTCGGTGGCAACCCCGCCCAAACACACCCGCCCCACTTATCGAAATTTTTTCCAACCAAATCTGCGGTGGCAGTTCACCGGACTGAGATTGGCCAAATAAGATCCCACCCACCACCTATGGCTTCCAACCCCGCGACCCACCTGGACACTCCTTTTAAAAAAGAGGTTTTTGAAGGCCTGAGCGCCTTTCCCAAATACCTGTCGTCAAAATATTTTTACGACAAAAAGGGCGACAAGCTGTTTCAGGACATCATGCATATGCCCGAGTACTACCTTACCCGCTGCGAATTTGAAATCCTTTCCTTACACACTTCGGCCATTGCCGAATATTTTAGGGGAAAGGGCCACGGCTTCGACCTGATCGAGCTGGGCGCTGGCGATGGTAAAAAGACCAAGATCCTTTTAAAATACCTTTCGGAAAACGACTTCAATTTCGTCTACAAACCCATAGACATTAGCCAAAACGCCGTTGACAGCCTTTCAAAAACACTTGCTGCAGAACTCCCCAAAGTAAACGTAGATGCCGAAACGGGGGAGTATTTTGAAGTGTTGCGACGCCTAAAAAATTATAATTCCCGAAAAAAGGTGATCATGGTCCTGGGCTCCAACATAGGCAACCTACTGCATCCGCGGGCAATCGATTTTTTGACGAAACTGCAAAAAACTATGCTGCCCGACGATCTGCTCTTTATGGGCTTTGACCAAAAAAAGGACCCGAAGACCATTCTAGATGCCTACAACGACCCCGCGGGCATTACCGAAGCCTTTAACAAAAACATCCTCCATCGAATCAACCGGGAATTGGGCGGCAATTTTGAGGTGGACAATTTCAATCATTGGGAAACCTACAACCCCGAAACCGGAACCGCCAAAAGTTTTTTGGTGGCCACCGAACCTATGCAAGTCCAGATTTCGGCAATAGGTCTAAGCATTGATTTTGACCGATGGGAAACCATTCATACCGAAATCTCACAAAAATACGATGACAAGGTGGTGGCCTGGCTGGCCAAAGAGGCAGGGCTCAAGATAACCCAGACCTTCGCCGATGAAAAAGCGTATTATAAAAATTACGTTTTCAATAAAGTCTAAACAGATTTCCCTTGTCGGGAAAAATAAAAATCCTGAAAAAAAATGAAAGCCATCTGGAACCATCAAACAATCGCCGAATCGCCCAAGACGGTGGTGGTTGAAAACAACCACTACTTTCCCAAACACACCCTTAAAAGTGAATTTTTTAAGGAAAGCGATACCCACTCCCACTGCCCTTGGAAGGGAGAGGCTTCCTATCTCCATATTGTGGTAAACGGCGAAACCAATGAGGACGCGGCCAGCTACTATCCCGAGCCCAAGGCGGCTGCCCATGCCATAAAAGACCATGTGGTTTTTTTGAAAGGGGTAAAAATTGTGGAATGATTACCGC
>CAYSLM010000194.1:0-2276 GCA_964431895.1 uncultured Aequorivita sp. | reverse complement strand
TCAAGGGCGAGATGGGTTCGGATCCATTAAACTGGGCCACCTTGCTTCCCCCAGACAGCATAAGGCGTAGTTTGTCTTTCCAATTGAAGCTTCGTGTAATGTTGGCGGTGAAGCGGAGTCTGTCTTCGGCTATGCCATAATCGGCATTTAGGGAAGCCGAAAGGGTGTTGGTCTGGGTTTCGTCATACCATCTGTTGAAACTGAACCCGGCCTTGCTGTTCCAGCCCTGTACCGTATTGAAATTAATCCCTGTGAGGGGTCCCTCATAAGAAACCGACCACTTTTCAAAGGAATTCTGGTAAGTATAACCCGTCAAGGGACTGAGCACGCCAGGCCGGTTGTTTTGGGCGTCGATGGAATCGAGATAAGGTTTGGACCGCCGAAGCAGCTGGATACTGTCCTTTTTGATATAATCCCTCAATTCCTCATCGGTAAGGGGAACGGGGCGGCTCCCCCTCCAGTATATACTGTCTTTTTTGTTGGCACCCGGCCTAAACGAAAGCACCTCATTGGTAAAAGTCTTTGGAGTAAACTGCGGGCTAAAATCATAGTTGCTGTAAACGGCCACAAACCTGCCGTCGCCCTCCATCCCGAAAATGCCAAAACCAAAATCGACCGTTTGGGAAATTTTCACCCAAAAATCAAAACCCGTATCATATTTAAAATTCTGTTTTACCGTAAGGTAGCTTACAAAGGGGATTTGGATAGCGGCACCCGTGGTAGAAAGCTCCACGCCATAGAGTTGCCAGTCGTCCTCCACGATATAAACATAGCCTTCCCACACCCGGTCCTTGGGGCGTTTTGGGATTACCTTAATCTTATTGATGAGTTTGTTGCCTTCATAAAAAACCCCATCCAGTTTGTAGTTGTAGTAATTAAAGGCATTGTTTGCGATGGGCGAGACCAGTGCGGCATTGAGGGAAATAGTGTTTTCATAAAAAGAAATATTGGCGCTCTGGGCACTGTTGAAGCTAAAGCCGTTATCATTGCCACTTACCTTGCTGGCTATGATCTTTTCCTTGAAATTGTCGGGTTTTTGGTAGGCAATTTCCGAAATGGTTTCAGATAGATAGATAATTCCCGTACGGGTGGAGTCGAGCATTCCGTCAAAATTGCCCACTTCCTGGCCCATGATCTTTTCGGGTACGTTTTTTACTTTCCAAAGCCCGCGGGAATAGAAATCGGCGGTGTATGCGCTCAATTTCTCCAGGTTTTCCTTCCGGTGCTTAATGGTCTGGCGAATGATGCGATAGGCGGGGTCCTCGTTGGTATTTATCACAACTTCGTCAAGGCTGGTGGTTTCTTCCTCAAGCATTACATGGAGGATAAACGGAAAGGCATTGGGCCTGATGGTCTTGCTGGCCGTCTTGTAACCCAGAAATTGAAAAACAATGGTGTACTCCCCTTTTCGGGAAAGATCTAATGAATAGTTGCCGTCTTCATTTGAAGTGGTACCCAAATAACTGTTTTTGAGATAGATGTTTACGTACGGCAGGGCCTGGCCCTTGGCATCGGTCACTTTTCCAATGATCTGGGCGCTAAGGCTTGCAGAAATAAGGAAGAAAAGGAGAAAAAATCTGGCGTGCATGCGGTGTGGTTAGGTATGGTTCAGTATTGCAAAATACAAAGAAAAGCTCCCTTAATCTGTTAAGGAAGCGTTAGAGATTTTATGGATCGGAACAATTGGTTCCGTCTTTGCCCGACTAGGGGTTTTTGGCAATTGGACCATTCGGCTACGGGCAATTTTGTTTATTTTTGTATCGCATTGAAAAAGAAAGCATGAACTTTAAAATAGCTTCGGAATTTAAACCTACCGGCGACCAGCCGCAGGCCATTAAAGCCTTGGCCGATGGGCTGAAGGCGGGTGAAAAATACCAGACCCTTTTGGGCGTCACCGGTTCGGGAAAAACCTTTACCGTGGCCAATGTGGTGGAACGGGTACAGAAACCCACGTTGGTACTGGCACACAACAAGACGCTGGCTGCCCAGCTCTTTACGGAATTTAAGAATCTCTTTCCCGAAAATGCGGTGGAGTACTTTGTTTCCTATTACGATTATTACCAGCCCGAAGCCTATATTCCCAGCAGCGGTACCTATATTGAAAAGGATCTTTCCATCAATGAGGAGATTGAGAAAATGCGCCTTAGCACTACGTCTTCACTTCTTTCGGGAAGACGGGACGTGCTGGTGGTGTCTTCGGTTTCCTGCTTGTACGGTATTGGCTCGACAAAGAGATTGCCGAACTGAAAGATCAGGAAAAGGTGTTCAGTGCCAAA
>CAYSLM010000193.1:0-2442 GCA_964431895.1 uncultured Aequorivita sp. | reverse complement strand
GAATGGCTGGCCCAATATGCCAAGCGAAAACTGGAGCGCAAGCATTACGATTATTTCATCTTTGGCCATCGCCACCTGCCCATGAAAATACAGCTGGGCGAAAGTGCAACCTACTACAACCTGGGCGACTGGATAAATCACTATACCTACGGCGTTTTTGATGGAGAAAATTTTGAATTGAAAGAATTCAAATCAGAATAACGGTGTTGCGACAGGGCCTGCCCTGTCGCAACCCAAAAAATTATTCCCTAATATCCTTTAACCGCAATTGTAGGCTCACATTGCCCTGCCATTCGTTTTCATCAATGCAGTACACGGCCTTAAATGGTTTTCCCGTACAGGCAATATCGTGCTTGTCTGCCATGCCAAAGCCTATTCCGGTAAACTGGGGCGAGTTGCCCTGTTGCACCACTACGCGCAGGTGCGTCTTGTCTTCCCCCACACATTTTCCCCAGCCCGTATCCTTTAGGTTTTGGGTCAAAAATACAGGCGTCATATTGCCGGGACCAAAAGGAGCAAACTGTTTTAGGATACGGTAGAATTTGGGAGTGATATCTTGTAGATCGATTTCAGCATCAACCTTAATTTCCGGGGTGAGGAGATGTGGGTCAATGGTCTGGGAGACCACGCGCTCAAAGGCATTTTTAAAGTTCTCAAAATCCTTTTCAAAAAGCGTTAATCCGGCCGCGTACATATGCCCCCCAAACTGCTCGATGTACTCGGCGCAGCTTTCCAGGGCGTTATACACATCAAACCCAGTGACCGAGCGGGCCGAGGCTGCCAGTTTTTCACCACTTTTGGTAAATACCAGGGTGGGCCGGTAATAGGTTTCCGTAAGCCTTGAGGCTACGATGCCGATTACGCCCTTGTGCCAGCTCTCGTGATAGACCACGGTGGTCATTCGTTTTTCCTCCTTTTTATCTAGGATTTGCTGCAGGGCCTCTTCGGTTATCTGTTTGTCGGTATCGCGTCTTTCGGTATTAAAGGTTTCTATTTCGGCGGCGAAGTGCTGGGCCCTTTCCAAATCGGCTTCGGTGAGCAGGGCCACGGCATGGTTGCCGTGTTTCATCCTGCCGGCCGCATTGATGCGGGGGGCTATGATAAAGACCACGTCTGTGATGGTGAGTTTTTCCTTTTTTACCTGTTTTAGTACTGCCTTTATTCCGGGGCGAGGATTGCTGTTTATCACCTTTAGGCCATAATGGGCAAGGATACGGTTTTCGCCCGTTACGGGAACGATGTCTGCGGCAATGGCAGTAGCAACCAGGTCTAGATACAACAGCAGGTCGCCCACCCCCTGACCACGCCTTGCGCCCAAGGCCTGAATGAGCTTAAAGCCCACGCCGCAGCCGCAGAGTTCTTTGTACGGATAGGAGCAGTCTTCACGTTTGGGGTCGAGCACCGCTATGGCCTTGGGAATCTCTTTGCCCGGACGGTGGTGGTCGCAGATAATAAAGTCGATATTTTTTTCGGAAGCGTATGCTACCTTGTCTATGGCCTTAATTCCGCAGTCAAGGGCGATGATAAGTGAGAAATCATTGTCGGCCGCAAAATCAATTCCCTTATAGGAAACCCCATAGCCTTCATCATATCTATCGGGAATATAGGTTGAAATATTGGGGTAGTATGATTTTAGGTATGAAGAAAGCAAAGCCACGCTGGTGGTGCCGTCAACGTCGTAATCGCCGTAAACCAGGATGTTTTCGCCGGCGGCGATTGCCCTTTCAATCCGGTTTACGGCCTGGTCCATATCCTTCATCAGAAAGGGGTCATGAAGGTCTTTGAGCGAGGGGCGGAAAAATTTTCTCGCCTCTTCAAAAGTCTCCACCCCGCGTTGCACCAGGAGTGATGCGATAATGCCATCAACGCCCAGGGCCTGTGATAATGCCTTTACTTTTTCAGAGTCGGGTTTGGGTTTTAGGGTCCAGCGCATATACTTTGTAAATTCCAATTTTCAAGTTCCAAATTCCAGGGTTGAGTTGGGAAATTGGTGTTATGGGGAGGGAGGTAAAATTATAAAATTGCGCCAATTGTTTCAATTAAATCTTTTGATTAAAAAATTTGTATCTTGTTGAAGCAAATTTCCCCACAATCTTAAACCCTAGCCCTATGAAAGCACTTTTACTATTTCTTTTCAGTATAAGTCCATTAATTGCCCAAAGTCAAGATGGAAGACCGGACGTGTCCTATGGTAGCAATGGTGTAGTTGTTTCAGAGATAGGTCGAGCGGGAGATAAATGGATAATAGACGCCGACCGAACTGCCGCGGATAAAATTTTTGTTGCTGGCAGCAATTATGACCAGGGTTTCTACAATTTCATTGTATCCTATTTTGAGGATGGCTCAATTGATACCTCCTTTGGAACGGACGGAATACTTTGGACCGATGGGTCCAATGAAATATACGAAGGGATAAAGGTGCTAGCAGACGGAAAAATACTT
>CAYSLM010000192.1:0-2488 GCA_964431895.1 uncultured Aequorivita sp. | reverse complement strand
CCCAGGGCCCCGGCATGCCCTGGCTGATGGATGCCGGCACGCACCGGTCGCATATTATGATTACCCCGGCGAATAGGTAGTTATGTAGGGGGTAGTGGGTAGTCGGTTGTCGGTAGTTGATTTGTGAAAAATGACTGCGGTTAGCGCTAGACATTCTAGTTCTATGTCCTATGTCCAATCGTCCTATGTCAAGGAAAATTTACGTTGAACTTCCATGACATTCATAATAGGATCTATTCCACAAACAATTAAAAATCTTCGGTTGTGTAATCTTTGTTACAGAACTTCCCGCAATAGCGTAGTACATTTGTACAAGATTGAAAAACAATCACAAAACATTAGAAAACATGAGTTACTACATCAGCACCACATTAAAAGATACAACCTTCCAGGAAGCGATTGAAAGAACAACGGCCGCCCTTAAGGAAGAAGGCTTTGGCGTGTTGACCGAAATAGACATCAAGGCCACCCTAAAAAAGAAACTGGATGCCGATTTCTACAATTATACCATCCTCGGCGCCTGCAATCCCCACCTGGCACACCAGGCCCTGCAGGCTGAGGATAAAATCGGAACCATGCTGCCCTGCAACGTAATAGTACAGGAACGGCAGGCGGGAAGCGTAGAGGTTTCGGCCGTTGATCCGGCGGCCTCTATGATGGCCGTACAAAACCCTTCCCTGGAAAATATCGCCACGGAAGTGCAACAAAAATTGACCAAAGTGATTAAAAATATTTAGGGACGTTTTAGGTTGGTTCGCCCCTAAGTGCGGATTTTTAAATTTGGTTAGCAAAAAGCACCCTGCAATACGGGTGCTTTTTTTTGAAATAAACTCCCCCAATTTGGTAACAAAGGTTACTTACCCAAAGGAATTTAACCCCTAAGTTTGCATCAAAATAATAAATCAACGATGAATTTGAAACGAATAATAACCGTGCTCGCCCTCCTGCCCACAGCGGTGGTGGCACAGCAGCCCGTACCTATTTCCAAGGCCGAAGTGCTGGAAAAGGTAATGGAGCACAACACTAAATTGAAGATAGGCCAGCAGCAGGTCCTGTCCGCCAAGGGTGATTACAGCCAGACCAATGCCGTGTTTCTTCCCAATATATCGGCATCGCACAGCGGTACGGCCACTACCAATCCGTTGATGGCCTTTGGTTTTAAACTGAACCAGGAAATCGTGACCCAAGCCGATTTTGACCCAAACAAACTGAACGATCCTTCGCAGATCAACCTGTTCGCCACCAAATTTGAGGTACAGCAGCCGCTTATCAATGTAGATGGCATCTTCCAAAGAAAAGCCGCAAAGGCCAAATGGGAAGCCACCCAGATGCAATTGGCGCGCACGGGCGATTACCTTTTGCTGGAAACCGAAAAGGCTTATATGCAGTTGCAGTTGGCCTATAAAAACGTAACCGTGTTGAAAACCGCTTTGAAGGCCGCCCAGGAAAACCTCCGGCTTGCCAACAACAGTTTTAAACAGGGCTACCTGCAACAGAGCGACGTGCTGGCCGTAGAGGTGCGCGTAACCGAGGTGGAAAACCAATTGCAATACGCCAAAAGCAATATTGAAAATGCTTCGGAATACCTGAAAGTATTGATGAATGAGGAGGTTTCGGGACTGTTGAAACCCACCGATTCCCTGACGGTGGCTTCGGAATTGAATGCTGCCGAAACGCTTTCCAATTCCAGGGCCGATATACAGGCGATGGAACTCGCCGCGGAAGCCTATAAACAGAATTACCGGGCCGATAAAATGACCTTCCTGCCCCGATTGAACGCCTTTGGGAGCTACGAACTCTATGACGATGAAATCTTTCAGGGCGATGCCAACGGCTATCTTTTTGGAGCTGCACTTACGTGGAATCTTTTTGAAGGCTCCAAACGCTTCGGCAAGACCCAAAAAAGCAAGGCCGAATTCAACAAGGCCACGCTGGAACTGGAACAGTACAAGGCCGAAAGCCAACTGGAACTCAACAAGGCCAAACGGATGTACCGCGACGCAAAAAACAACCTAAGGCTCACTGAACTGGCACTGGAACAAAGCGAAGAAGCCCTGCGTATCCGCACCAACCGCTTTAAGGAAGGCCTCGAAAAAACAACCGATCTGCTGATGGCCGAAACCCAATACGCCCAAAAACAACTGGAGTATTTCAACACCGTGTTTCAGCACAATTACGCCTTGGCATATCTTCAATTTCTTACTAAGAATTAAAGAAATTGAAACCCGCCTGCCGGCTGGCAGGTCGAAATCGAAGATAAAGATGAAGTTAAAAAATAATAGCAACATCAATTTTTATCTAAACCCTATTTTCCCCTTTGGGAACCAGTGGGCCAAGATGAAACCAAATTAAAAAATAAACCGAAAAAAGTCTCTTTCTCCCCCTTCGGGGGGCCGGGGGGACCAGCCAAACCAAAAATCAACAAACAAAAATAATGTTCACTATGAAGCTACTATATACAAGCCTATTTTTAACCACGGTTCTCGCA
>CAYSLM010000191.1:0-2498 GCA_964431895.1 uncultured Aequorivita sp. | reverse complement strand
ACAAAGGGATAAGCGTTTTCGTTTATCCCTTTTTTTTATACTATTTTTGCAAAGAATTTGGAATGCTGGATGCTCGATGGCGGATGACGAATGTTTTTTAACATGAAACCTGAAACCTGAAACTTGCAACCAGAAACTTGAAACCCTCCAAAAAATGAAATACCAAACACGAAAAAAAGCACTTATTTTACTGGCAGACGGAACCATTTTTTACGGAAAAGCGGTGGGGAATAAGGAAGGCACCGCCTTTGGCGAAGTTTGTTTCAACACCGGGATGACCGGCTATCAGGAAATTTTTACCGACCCTTCCTATTTCGGGCAAATCATGGTGGCCACCAATGCCCACATCGGGAACTACGGCACCAATAAAGACGAAGTGGAATCGGAAGGAATAAAAATCGCCGGCTTGGTGGTGCGTAATTTCAGCTACCATTATTCGCGCCCCGCGGCCGATGATTCCTTGGAAGAATTTTTAAATAGAAACAACTTGCTTGCCATAAGCGATGTGGACACCCGTGCCCTGGTTAACTACATCCGCGACAATGGAGCTATGAACGCCGTAATTTCTACCGAAGTTGACAATATTGAAGGACTGAAAAAACAGTTGGCAGAAGTACCCGATATGAACGGGCTGGAACTCGCTTCAAAAGTTTCCACAAAGGAACCCTATTTCTTCGGAAACGAAAATGCCAAATACAAAATCTCCGCTTTGGATTTGGGAATAAAGAAGAACATCCTGCGCAGGCTTGCAGAGCGCGATTGTTATATTAAGGTATTCCCCTATAATGCTTCGTTTTCAGAAATGGAAGCCTTCAATCCCGATGGGTATTTCATCTCAAACGGGCCCGGCGATCCAGAGCCGCTGCACAGCGCCATAGAAGTAGTACAAACCATTTTGGAAAAAGAACTCCCTATGTTTGGCATTTGTTTGGGCCACCAGATGCTGGCCTTGGCCAATGGCGTTTCTACCTATAAGATGCACAACGGCCACCGCGGAATCAACCACCCCGTAATGAATTTGGTTACCGGCAGGGGCGAGATCACTTCACAAAACCACGGTTTTGCCATCAATAGGGAAGAGGCAGAAGCCAATCCAAACATTGAAATTACCCACGAACATTTGAACGACCATACGGCCGCCGGCATTCGTCTAAAAAACAAACCTGCCTTCTCGGTGCAGTACCACCCCGAGGCCAGCCCCGGACCGCACGATGCTTCCTATCTTTTTGACCAATTTATAGAAAGTATAGAAAAACATAAATTGCAAACCGTATAAAATATCCAAGACCTGACAGGTTTTAAAAACTTGTCAGGTCTTTCTAAATAATAAACAATAACAATAGAAAATAATAAATGAGCATTATAATTGATATCACCGCCCGCCAGATCTTTGATTCCAGAGGAAACCCCACAGTAGAGGTAGACGTAATCACCGAAAACGGCTTTATGGGCCGTGCCGCCGTACCTTCCGGGGCATCAACCGGAGAACACGAAGCCGTGGAACTCCGCGATGGCGGAAAAGATTATATGGGCAAAGGCGTACTCACCGCCGTTGAAAACGTAACGGAAAAAATAGCAGGCACCCTGCTGGGTATCTCGGTTTTTGAACAGGAACTCATAGACCGGACCATGATAGAACTGGACGGCACCAAAAATAAATCAAAGCTGGGGGCCAATGCCATCTTGGGCGTATCCTTGGCCTGCGCCAAAGCCGCGGCTGCCGAGTTGGGAATGCCATTGTACCGCTACGTGGGTGGCGTAAGTGCCAAAACCCTCCCTGTGCCAATGATGAATATCATAAACGGAGGCTCGCACAGCGATGCGCCCATCGCATTTCAGGAATTTATGGTGATGCCCGTAAAAGCTAAAAGTTTCACACACGCTATGCAAATGGGGTCTGAGATTTTCCACAACCTCAAAAAAGTATTGCACGATAGGGGCCTAAGTACCGCCGTTGGTGACGAAGGCGGTTTTGCGCCCACCCTGGAAGGTACCGAAGATGCGTTGGACACCATTGCAAAAGCCACGAAAAAAGCCGGCTATACACTGGGCGATGACGTGATGATTGCATTGGATTGCGCTGCCGCGGAATTTTATAGCGATGAAAAATATGATTACACCAAATTTGAGGGCGAAAAAGGAAAAGTACGCACTTCAAGGGAACAGGCAGATTACCTGGCCGAATTATGCGAGAAATACCCCATTATTTCCATTGAGGACGGCATGGACGAAAACGATTGGGAAGGGTGGAAGTATTTGACCGAAAAGATTGGCAACAAGGTACAACTAGTTGGCGATGATCTTTTTGTGACCAATGTGGAAAGACTTTCTAAAGGTATTTCAGAAAAAATAGCCAATTCCATTTTGATAAAAGTGAACCAGATTGGAACCTTGACCGAAACCATTGCGGCGGTAAATATGGCCCACAATGCCGGTTACACCTCGGTGATGAGCCACCGCAGTGGGGAAACTGAAGATAACACCATTGCCGATCTGGC
>CAYSLM010000190.1:0-2579 GCA_964431895.1 uncultured Aequorivita sp. | reverse complement strand
ACCGCAACAGTACCAGCCGTACCAACCAGAACGGACCCGAGGAATACGGGTTTCGCGGCAATGCCCGAAATTATGACCTAAACCGCGATTTTATAAAGAACGATACCAAAAACGCCAGGGCCTTTGCCGAAATCTTTCACTGGCTGGACCCCGAACTATTTATTGACAACCACGTGAGCAACGGGGCCGATTACCAATATGTGCTCACCCACCTGTTTACCCAACACGACAAACTGGGTGGGGCCTTGGGCCATTACCTACAGACATCGTTTATGCCCCGACTCGAAGACTCGTTGCAAAGCCGGGACTGGGACATCACCCCCTATGTAAACGTATTCAATCAAGTGCCGGAAAAAGGATTTTCGCAATTTCTCGATTCGCCGCGCTATGCTTCGGGCTATACCACGCTCTTCAACACCATTGGGCTCACGGTGGAAACCCATATGCTGAAACCCTACAAGCAACGGGTTGAGGGCACCTATGAATTGATGAAGACCTTTATCAATATTGCCGATACCGATGCCGAAAAAATAAAGGCCCTGCGGAAGGAAGCCATTACCAAATACCAGGTAGGCACCTATTATCCACTTTCGTGGGAAGTAGATTCGTCCAAAACCACTATCCTCCATTTTAAAGGTTACGAAGGCAAAATGGTGCCCAGCAACATCACGGGTGCCCAAAGGCTGAAGTACTTTCGCGATAAGCCCTTTACCAAAGATGTGGTTTATTACAATTATTTCAAGGCTTCCGATTCGGTAAAAATTCCGTCGGCCTATATTATTCCACAAGGTTTTTGGAATGTTGTCAAACTTCTGAAATTGAACCAGATCGAGTATTCGGAAATCAAAAAAGACACTTCCGTTGCGGCCGAGGTTTACCATATTAAGAGTTTTGAAACGGTAAAAAATCCGTTTGAGGGGCATTACCTTCACTACAGGACCGAAGTGACGAAAAGCACGGAAAGTGTACGTTTGAAAAAAGGCGATTACTGGGTAAAGACCCAGCAGCCCGGAATACGGTACATAATGGAAACTTTGGAGCCTTCCGCAACCGATTCGTTTTTCAACTGGAATTTTTTTGATGCCATTCTGCAGCAAAAAGAAGGTTTCTCTCCCTATGTATGGGAAGATATGGCCGAAAGATTGCTAAATGAAAATCCTAAAATCAAGAGGGAATTTGAGGCCAAAAAGAAAGCCGAACCCCATTTTTCCGAAAATTGGTACGCCCAGTTAGACTGGATCCACAAGCAATCGCCCTATGATGAAAAATCACACCTCCGGTACCCTATCGTTCGGGTGGGAGGTTAAATATTCCTTGGGGAAAAGTAGCTTGATATTTTCATAGGAATCCTGAAGGGCCTTTTGGGCCTTTTCAAAATTTTTCCAGCGCACCTTTTTAATGCCTTCCTCGGGCTCGGGAATGAGCAGACCGTCGTAATCGGTAAACATTTCGTACCAATAGGTTATCTTTAATCGAAACTTTCCGTTGCGCGTAAACACGTGGTAGGTTGTATTCAAAAAATCGCGTATTTCCAAATCCTTTACGCCCGTTTCTTCCATTACTTCGCGTATGGCGGCCTGACGGTGGGTTTCGCCCTTTTCAATTTTTCCCTTGGGCAGGTCCCATTTTTTGTTTCTTCGTATAAAGAGAATTTCCTTATTGCTGTTATAGACCAGTCCGCCGGCAGCTTCAACCACTTTTATCTTTTTCCTGAGAAAACGCTCCAGCTTTTCGGCATTTTTGTGATATAGGTTCACGTAGAGCAGCTCGCCGTTGTATATCTTTTTTACCAGTTTCTTAAACCGCACCTGTTTTAAAGGAATGGTGGTGTAGTGCTCCCCAATATTTTCCTGTGTGGAAAGGATAATGGGAATATCTTTTACAAAAACTTTATACATTTGCACAATGATATTAAACAAAGAAACGGCCCAGGAAACTGCCGCCCTGCTGTTGCAAATTAATGCAATAAAATTGCAACCGCAAAACCCTTTTACATGGGCCTCGGGATGGAAATCGCCCATTTATTGCGATAATCGCGTTACCCTTTCCTATCCCAGTATCCGCAATTACATACGCGAAAATCTGGCAAAGCAGATCGAGGAGGTCTACGGAAAGCCCGAAATGATTGCCGGGGTGGCCACCGGTGCCATAGGTATTGGCGCCTTGGTTGCCGATTATCTGAACGTGCCGTTTTGCTACGTCCGCCCCGAGGAAAAAGGCCACGGCCGCCAAAACAAAATCGAGGGCCACTTGGAACCCAATACCCAGGTGGTGGTGGTTGAAGACCTTATCAGCACCGGCAAGAGCAGCCTGATGGCCGTTGAAGCCCTAAAGGAAGCACACGCACATGTAAAAGGGATGTTTGCCATTTTCAGTTATGGTTTTAACACAGCCGAAGAAAATTTTAAAAAAGCTAATGTTACCCTAAACACCTTGAGCAATTACGAAATGTTGCTGGAGCAGGCCGAAAAGTCGAAATATATCAATACGGAGGAAGCTGAACTTCTTGCAGATTGGCGGCAAAGTCCGGAAAGTTGGGGGAAATAGTTTAAGAAGTGGTTTTTGACTACTGCGGTAAG
>CAYSLM010000189.1:0-2625 GCA_964431895.1 uncultured Aequorivita sp. | reverse complement strand
CAACGGAAACCTTTTTGCACAGGAAGCCCTTGACCGGGGAGCCTTCAAGGTGGTGGTGGACGAAATGGAATTTCACAAAAGTACGGGAGAGACCATTTGGGTAGAAAATACCCTGTTGGCCCTCCAGGAGCTGGCACACTTCCACAGAAAACAGCTTGACCTGCCCCTTATCGCCCTGACCGGCAGCAACGGGAAAACCACCACAAAGGAACTTATAAATGCCGTTCTCTCCCAAAAATTCAAGACCGTGGCCACCCAAGGCAACCTCAACAACCATATAGGCGTGCCCCTTACCTTACTGGGCATGCACCGGCATACCCAAATGGGTATAGTAGAAATGGGCGCCAACCACCTGGGAGAGATAAAAATGTTAAGTGAAATAGCTAACCCCGACTATGGCTACATCACCAACTTTGGCAAGGCGCATCTGGAAGGTTTTGGAAGCGAGGAGGGCGTGGTAAAGGGCAAAGCAGAACTTTATAATTTTCTGGAAAAACAAAAAGGCAAAATATTCGTAAATGCAGATGACGCCAAACAGATGGAGTTGACCCAAGGGCTTGACCGAATCACTTTTGGCAAGTCTTCCAGCGATTTTGCCGTAGAATTGGCGGATAGTACAGATTTACTTGTGGTAAAATTTGGAGGACAACCCATACACAGCAATCTGTTGGGATCCTACAACTTTGCCAACATTTCCGCAGCCATAGCTATAGGCGCCTATTTTAAGGTACCGTTTGAAAAAATCAAGGCGGGCATTGAAGGCTACATTCCCGTCAACAATCGGTCGCAGCTCCTCTCCAAAGGCTCAAACCAGATATTGATGGACGCCTACAACGCCAACCCGACCAGTATGATGGCCGCATTGGAAAATTTTAAGCAGGCCAAAGGCGAAAATAAAATGATGATTTTGGGCGATATGTTTGAACTGGGAAACGATGCCCCGACTGAACATCAAGCCGTTGCCAATTTTTTGGCAGAGAATCCCTTCGGAAAGGTTTTCTTGGTGGGAAGCAATTTCTACAAGGTTTCAACTACGCAAAACCATATCAAGAAATTTGAGGATTTTGAGGGTCTCAGAAATGAGCTGAAGAGCAACCCTCCAAAAAATGCCACCATCCTTATAAAAGGTTCGCGGGGAATGGCATTGGAACGCTGTCTCGAGATATTATAGAATCCCGTCAAGAATGGCATCGAGTTTTTACGTTCTAAGAATATTGATACCCAAGAGATCTGGGCATACCCGCCTTCCGTAGTTTATTTTATGGGCCTCCCGCCCTGAAGTGTGGGGAAACCAAGTACTCGCCCATTTTATTGAGGATAATACTGCTCCGAAGCCTCGGGGGAAACAGTGACGCGAAGATTTATTTTTGTGGGTCATACTGGATTCGAACCAGTGACTTCTACCCTGTCAAGGTAACACTCTGAACCAACTGAGTTAATGACCCGTTTTGAGGGTGCCAAATTACAAAAACCTAAGGCCAAAACAAACGGAATGCCGCAACTTTATTTATCAAATTTTTTGATGGGTTTCTTTTTTATCATTCCGCCCTTGGCATCCTTGACCGAGGTCATAATAATAAAGGCCTGGCTATCAATTTTATCAATTTCGGTTTTCAATTTACTCATTTCCAAACGGGTTATCACGGTATAGACCACATCAACGGGTCTTCTGGGCTGGCCGTCCTTCATAAAACCGTTTTCGGCCTTGAAAATAGTGCAGCCCCGGCCCATTTTCTCAATAATGGTGAGCCGTATCTCTTCGTTGTATTCTGAGATAATGGTGATGCCCATAAACTCCTCTATACCGTCAATGACAAAATCTACGGTTTTGGAAGCCGCAAAATAAGTAAGAATAGCATACAGGGCTATTTCCGTAGAAAGGAAATATGCAGCATTCATAAAGATGATCACATTAAAAATAAGGATTACATTGCCAACCGTAAGGCTAGTATTGCGGCTAATGTAGATAGCCAAGACCTCGGTACCGTCAATTATAGCCCCGCCCCTGATGGCAAGCCCGATGCCCAGGCCTAAAAAAAGCCCTCCAAAGGCTGCCACCAACATCTTGTCATCGGTTATTTGGGGAAAGGGAATAAGAGCCACTGAAACCGCCAGCATCACTATGCCAAGTACACTTTTTATGGCGAATCTCTTACCCACCGAAATATAGGCCAACGCCAGAAAAGGCAGGTTAAAGCACACCAACAGAAGGGAAAAGGAAATCCCCGCCAGCTCATTGACCATTAGGGAGATCCCCGTTATGCCCCCATCGATAAAGCTATTGGGCATCAAAAAGCCCCTAAGCCCAAAAGAAGCCGAAAAAACCCCCAGCAACAGGTAGAAAAAATCCACCAGTTCGTGGGTGATTTCCACTTCCAGGTTTTTCACCTTATTATCCAATGAGACGGACGGTCTGTTCCGGCCGCTATCTTTTTGATGTTTCTTTACTACGTTTACGATTATATTTTTAAAAAAGGGATTCAGAAATCTAAGGCTTTTGAAGTTAAATGACGCTCTGGACCAAAGTAATGTTTTTCTTTTAAATTCTTAGACGAAGAGCGAAAAAAACCGAAGCGGTCACGGCTTCGGTCTTGGGTGGCGGGCGATGAGAGCCTGTTCCGAACC
>CAYSLM010000188.1:0-2644 GCA_964431895.1 uncultured Aequorivita sp. | reverse complement strand
CAATCCGTAGGAAATTTGGTCGAGCCCGGCACCTCCGTATTCCTCGGGAATGTAGGGGCCAAAAGCACCAATTTCAGCAAGGCCGCTAATTATCTGTTCTGGAAATTCCGCCCTTTGGGCATATTCCTCTATAATGGGCGATACGTCGCGCTTTACCCAATCGCGGGCAGCTTGGCGCACCAATTTGTGTTCTTCGGAAAGTAACTCGTCAAGGTTGTAGTAATCGGGAGCTTCGAATAAGTCGGGTTTCATTGGATGTTTTTTTTAAGCGACAACAAATGTAGTCTTTTTCCGCGGAAATAGTTAGGGAATATTCGGTAGTTCATTCTAAACAAAGCTGAGGGTTTCTGCCCAATAAAGGCACCTAAAAACATTCCGAGAAGCTTATCGCATCTCTGTATTCTTATTTGTTTGGAACAGATTAATTGGTTTGTGATATAGCTTCCCGGGATAGCAATCGGCACTTTTTTCTGTTAAATTTTAACTAAGTGTTAAGTATTCGATATATTTGGAACACAAACTCTTCAGATTATGAAAAAACTACTACTTCCCCTCCTGCTTCTACTGCCTATTTTGGGGTTTTCGCAGCAGGTAGTTCCCATAACCGAACATTTGCAGTTTAACGGGCGTTATGATTTTACCGCCTTTGGCAATACCTTAAATACAGAGGAAAATGGAACCTTTGGCCCATGTACCATTTTGACTCAAAGCAGTGCCGATTTTCAGTTGGGCCCGGGCGAGACCTTTGTGGCCGCCTATCTCTATTGGGCGGGTTCGGGCAGCGGCGATTTCAACGTGAGGCTCAATGGGGCCAGTGTTACCGCCGAACGCACCTTTTCCCTTACCGCCACCACTGGCCTAAATTATTTTTCGGCCTATGCCGACGTCACCAATATCGTGGCCATGAACGGCCAGGGCCTCTATACCCTTTCTGAATTGGACCTCACTGGTGATATTGCACCCTATTGTGATGGAGGAACCAATTTTGGAGGCTGGGGCGTTATCGTCATCTATGAAGACCCTTCCTTACTGCTGAACCAGATCACGCTTTTTGACGGTTTGGATTATGTAGATCGCAACCATACCAACATCAATATTGTTTTAGGAAATATCAACGCAGCTTCAGACCAGGCCGCCAAAATTGGTTTCCTTGCGTGGGAAGGTGATGCCGGCATCAGTATCAATGAAAGTCTTCGGCTCAATAATATCTTGATAGACAACCCACCCCTCAACCCTGGGAACAATGCCTTTAATGGCACCAATAGTTATACGGGCTCCAATCAGCTCTACAATATGGATCTGGATTATTACAATCTGGAAGGTTTGAATATAATCCAGCCCGGTGACTCTCAGATCGATATCCAGCTTAGCTCGGGCCAGGATTTTATCATGGTAAACAATATTATCGTGAGTGTGAATTCTGAACTTCCCGATGCCACCATCACCATTGACAATATTGGTGTTCTGTGTCAGGATAGGAATATGGAAGTAGATTATACGGTGGGCAATTTCAACAGTACCGCAGTGCTGCCGGCCAATACTCCCATAGCTTTTTACGCCGATGCGGTATTGATCGGGCAGGCACAGACACTGAACGATATTCCTATTAATGGTTCCGAGAGCGGGACCATTAATTTGAATATTCCCATAGGTACGCCGCAAAACTTCAATTTAAGAGCGGTGGTTGACGATGACGGAACCGGGAATGGCGTTGTTTTGGAAACCAATGAAAATAATAACGAAGCCGTTCAACCCATCGATCTTTCCCAACAAGGCCTGTTGATATCTGGGAACAATCAAAGTTGTGAGGGCCAGACCGAAACCCTTACCGCCAATTTTAATGATCTCGATGTCTATAACTGGTTTCGCAATGGTATTCCCATAGGTGGAAATAGCCCCACCCTACAAGTCACCCAATCGGGTTCTTATACCGTGAGTGGAACAAAGGCGGCTTGTTTTGTAACCGAATCACCCCCATTTATTGTCAACTTTAGTCCACAACCCGTAGCCAATCCACCTGCCGATCTCTATCGATGTGATAATGGCATGCAGACCGATATCTTTGACCTTACCCAAAATGATGAAAACGTTTTGGGGGGACAGGATCCGGCTATCTTTGAAGTGAAGTACTTCCTTACCTATGCCGATAGTGAAAACAATGTAAATGCTATCCCGAATCCCGTGGCCTATCCCATTGCCACCCCGCCCAGACAGACCATTTTCCTGCGTATCCACGATAGGGCGCAAGAATTTTGCTATGATCTGGCCCAGTTTGATATTTACTTCACGCCCGTCCAGGCTGGGAGTGTACCTCCCTTGACTGTGTGCGATCAAGACAATGACGGGGCAGAAGAAATAAATCTTCCGTTGGAATTTAATGCGGCCGTATTGAACGGTCAAAATGCAGCTGATTTCACCATTTCCTACCATGCGTCGCAAAACGATGCCGATACCGGAAATAATCCCTTGCCCACCCTGTATTCGGTTCCTGTACCGGGACAAACCATTTTTGCCAGAATTGAACCGGTAATAGATGCGAATTGTTTTGATACTACTTCCATAGTCATCACGGTCGATACTCCACCAAATGCCACCACCCCTCCGGACCCTTTGGTTTCCTGCGATCCCGACAACGACGGCTACA
>CAYSLM010000187.1:0-2656 GCA_964431895.1 uncultured Aequorivita sp. | reverse complement strand
CTTGAGAATTCACTCGAAGGCTTCACTTACTATCCAAACCCAACCAATGGCGTTCTTTCGCTTAAAGCTTTGGGCAATATTGAAACGGTTAAGGTTTACAATATGTTGGGCCAGCAGGTGATGAACTCCAATGTGGGTGCCACTACTACCAATCTTGATTTCTCAAGCCTAAATACCGGTACTTATATAATGAAAGTATCTGTTGATGGCCAGGTAGGCACTTACCAAATTTTGAAAAAATAACTTTTCATAATTGAACCTGAAAAGCCATCCGCGCAAGTGGGTGGCTTTTTTTATTTAGCGTAACTTTACGCCATGCAATTGTCCTTTTCATTTATTGTTCCCGTTTACAACCGGC
This sequence comes from uncultured Aequorivita sp., assembly GCA_964431895.1. GTDB lineage: Bacteria > Bacteroidota > Bacteroidia > Flavobacteriales > Flavobacteriaceae > Aequorivita. The sequence continues at coordinate 2,298 of CAYSLM010000187.1, read as the reverse complement.
CCCAGGAAATAAAGGAACTTTTGGCCAGCCTGACCCAACTCGATTTCCAAGGGCAGTTTGAGGTGGTAATCATAGAAGATGGCTCTACTGAAACTGCTGAAGAAATTGCTTCACAATTTTCTTCCCAACTAAGCATATCATATTATTATAAACCCAATTCGGGTCCGGGAGCCTCCAGAAATTACGGCATGCAGCGGGCCAGGGGCAATTATTTCATCATCCTCGATTCAGACTGTTTATTGCCATCGCATTATTTGGCGACAGTGGCTTCATTTCTGCAAAAGTCCTTTTATCATTGCTATGGCGGCGCCGATGCTGCGCATGACAGTTTTACCCCTTTACAGAAGGCCATCAATTATACCATGACCTCCTTATTTACCACTGGAGGCATACGTGGCCGTGCAAAAAGCATCAATCGTTTTGAGCCCAGGAGTTTCAATATGGGCCTTTCAAAGGAAGTTTTTGAGGTTACCGGTGGTTTTGCGAAAATCCATCCCGGGGAAGATCCCGACCTCTCGCAGCGCATTTTAAAGGCGGGATATGAAACGGTTTTTATCCCAAACGCCTTTGTTTTCCACAAAAGGCGCATTTCGTGGAAAAAATTCCATAAACAAGTGCGGAAATTTGGGTTGGTCAGACCTATTTTAAACCGTTGGCATCCCCACTCGGCGGCTATCACATTTTGGTTTCCTACCTGCTTTGTGGCATTTGTGCTGCTTTCGGTACTACTTTGCTTCATTGTTGACTTTTTATTCATCTTGCCCTTAGGGCTATATATATTTCTGGTTTTTTTGGATTCCTCGGCCCGCAATAGGAGCCTTTATATTGGGTGGCTTTCCGTGATCGCGATGTTTGTGCAATTTTTCGGCTACGGTCTTGCCTTTTTGAAATCAACCTTTTACCTAAGAATTTTGAAGAAAGATCCGCAGAAACAATTTCCATCCCTATTTTTTAATTAAATTTAGGGTTTAACGCGTATATCCCATGGCAAAGTCATTTTCAAAAAGCAATAGAAACAGTAGGGTAAAGCGCTTTCTGTTTTTTCTGTTGCTGGCGGCCATTTTTTGGATGCTTACTAAATTTAGTCGGGAATTTACCGCCACCATGAAGGCCAAGATCAATTATGTAAATATCCCCGAAACTGCGGCCCTGGCCGGAAACAATATACACGAACTTACCTTTGACCTTTCTGCCAACGGGTTTGAGATTCTTTTTTATAAATTGAAAAAACCCACGCTTACCATCCCCGTGGGAAAATACTATTCTAAGGAAAATGATGGCTTTACCATTCCCAAAGGCGAGCTGTTACGAATGATAGGAAGTATTTTCAGCAGAAATCTCAACGTCAAGAACCTCTCGGTCGATGCCCTTAGCGTGCGCCTTGACCCTATTGTATTAAAGAAGGTTGCTGTATGGCCCATTACGGAAATTTCGTATAAAGATGGCTTTAAGCCCGTGGACAGTGTGCGTGTAAACCCCGATTCCATAGTTATTTCGGGGCCGTCGGGCAGTGTAGCCAAAATAGATGTGGTCAAGACCGAGCCTGTGGTACTCAAAGATGTGGAGCAAAATGTTCGCGAAACTGCTTCAATAATGAGCCCAGGCGATGAGATTGCTGCCATCAGGCCAAAGAAGGTAGAGATAGCCATAGATGTGGCCGAATTTTCACAGGGAAAGGTTACCCTGCCGGTTGAAGTGATAAACCTGCCGCCCAATCTGGACATAAAACTGGTCCCACAGAGCATCACGATTATTTTTGATGCCTCGGTCAACGATTTTTCGGAAATTGGGAAGGAAAACTTTAGGGTGGTCTGTGATTATTCAAAAAGAAACAAAGAAGAAAACTTTTTGATTCCCAAGCTCGAGAAAAAGCCCAAGAACATCCGCAACGTGGTTTTCGAACCAAAGAAGATAGATTTCTTCATTTTTAAATAATTGCTCCAAAAACCAATTTGATCCATGAAAGTAGTAGGACTTACAGGTGGCATAGGCAGTGGTAAGACTACCGTGGCGGGCATGTTTGCAGACCTTGGTATTCCCGTTTATATAGCCGACGAGGAGGCAAAAACCTTGACCGACACTTCACCCGAAATACGAGCGGAGCTCACGGCCCTTCTTGGTGCACAGGCCTATACCCAGCAAGGGATGGACCGTAAATATGTGGCCAAAAAGGTTTTTCATGACAAAGATCTTCTGGCCGCCGTCAATGCCATTATCCACCCGCGGGTGGCCGTCCATTTTCAAGAGTGGCTGGAGAAACAACAGGCGCCCTATGTTATCAAGGAGGCCGCTATCCTC
>CAYSLM010000186.1:0-2682 GCA_964431895.1 uncultured Aequorivita sp. | reverse complement strand
GCCGTAAATGCCATTGTTAGTCACGGCCACAAGGTTTTAATCGAGAAGGGTGCCGGCAACGAGGCCGGCTTTTCAGACCAGGACTATGCAGAGGCGGGCGCCCAGTTGACTGCCGACACCAAAAAGGTATTTGGCTGCCCCATTGTGCTCAAGGTAGAACCTCCCACCCTTGAGGAATTGGAAATGATAAAACCCAAGTCTGTCCTCATCTCGGCACTACAGTTAAAGACCCGGCAACAATCCTATTTTGATTTACTGGCAAAGAAAAAAATAACCGCCCTGGCCTTTGAATTTATTAAGGATGAAGACCACAGTTACCCAGCCGTCAAGGCCTTGAGCGAAATAGCCGGAACGGCCTCAGTACTCATAGCCGCCGAACTCATGGTTAACGCCAAAAAAGGCAACGGGCTGCTATTCGGAAATATTAGCGGAGTACCGCCCATTGAGGTTGTGGTAATAGGCGCGGGAACTGTAGGTGAATTTGCCGTCCGCTCTGCACTTGGTCTCGGGGCCAATGTAAAGGTTTTTGACAGCTCGATCACCAAGCTCAGGAATATACAGACCAACCTCAACAGGATACTATATACTTCAACCATCCAGCCCAAAAACCTGATGAAGGCCCTGCTGCGCTGTGATGTGGCCATTGGTGCCGTACGGGGGCACAATAGGGCTCCCATCATCGTCACCGAGGAAATGGTAAGAAAAATGAAGAAGGGGGCGGTAATCATTGATGTGTGCGTAGATATGGGCGGCTGTTTTGAAACTACCGAAATGACCAGCCACGATGAACCCACTATCATTAAACACGACGTGATACACTATGGCGTGCCCAACATTCCCGCCAGATACCCTAAGACCGCCTCTATTTCCATCAGCAATATTTTTACTCCCTATTTGCTGGAGATTGCCGAAAGTGGTGGTCTGGAAAACGCCATTCGTTATGACAACGGTTTAAAAAATGGTTTGTATTTTTACCGCGGAATTTTGACCAACAAGGCCGTGGCCAACTGGTTTGACCTGCCGTACAGCGACATCAACCTCTTGATTTTTTAAGAAGCCGGCGTCCAAGCTGGTTTGTTGGTCCGGAAAGCCACCAAAATTTTTTACCACTAGAACAATTAAATAAACACATGAAATTAGCATACCGATTGGCCTATTTTTCCGGAGGGTTTATTATCGGGATCATAATCCTGTTTTTCATCCTCAGTGGTAAGAAAACCTCTTGCGCTTATGGGCCAGAGGCACGAACCCTGAAGCATCTCAGATTGAAGCATCGAGCGTTTTCGGCCGGAGCCCTGCAGGTTTTCCGTGAAAACGACATAGACACCTCAGCCATTTCATCATTGCTGATTGACGGAGATGTTATATTTTCTGAAAGCCTGACCCACTTGGATTCGTGCAATCAATATGTGATTGAGGGCGCGTATGCTGAAAGGCTTTTGAAGGTGCGAATTGCAAATTGCGACAGCTTGGCCACCGTCATGGAAGCCACTGTCATTGAATAATGTGGTCTGAACTCTAAATAAAGACGGTTACAGCTTTCTCCGTTCCTTTTCCTTCTTTAGCAAGGTGAGCTCTCTGCTGGTCTGCCCCGCCACCGAAGTATTTTCCTCCGCCCGGCGAATGAGATAGGGCATCACATCTTTTACCGGGCCAAAAGGAATGTACTTGGCCACGTTGTAGCCCTCAACCCCCAGATTGAAAGTGATATGGTCGCTCATTCCATAGAGCTGGCCAAACCAGACCCGGTCATCACTTCTGGCCACACCCATCTGCTCCATAACTTGCATGGCCAGATATGTACTATTTTCATTGTGGGTTCCCACAAACAACTCAATATCATCAAGATTGTCGAGTATGTACTTCATGATGGCGTCAAAATTATCATCGGTGGCCTTTTTGCTTTCGCAGATGGGAGATTTATAGCCTCTTTCCATGGCCCGTTCGTTCTCCTTTTCCAAATAAGCCCCGCGTACAATCTTAAACCCAAGCTTAAAGCCTTTTTCCTTCGCCCGTTGATGGATTTTTTTAAGATAGTCCAGCCTGTCCCAGCGGTAGCACTGCAGCGTGTTGAAAACTATGGCCCTATCGGTATTGTATTTTTCCATCATCCTTTCGCATAGTTCATCGGCTGCACCTTGCATCCAGTACTCTTCGGCATCTATCAACAGCCGGATATCACAGTCATGGGCTTCTTTGGCTACACGGTCATATCGCGCCTCTATATTTTTCCATTCCTGCTCTTCTTTTTGGGTAAGAGGTTGGTTTTCGGTCACTTTCTGATAGATTTTGAACCTGCCAAAACCCGTGGGCTTAAAAACCGAAAAAGGCATGGCCTCCTTGTTCTTAGCAAATCGGGTAAGCTCGATAACCTTGTCTGCGGTCGCATCAAACTGGGTGTCTTCCTCCTTCCCTTCCACAGAAAAATCAAGGACAGAGGATACCCCCACGTCATAAAGGCTATCAACCGTTGCCATACAATCGGTCTCGTTAACGCCGCCGCAGAAGTGGTCAAAGACCGTAGAGCGGATAAGCCCCTCAACCGGCAAATTAACGTTTAAAGCGAATTTGGTGACCGCCGCACCAATTCTTACCAAGGGTTCTTTCGAAATCATCTTAAAAAGAAAGTAGGCGCGCTCCAGTTCTGAGTCGCTCTTCAATCGAACAGCAACTTCGCTATTG
>CAYSLM010000185.1:0-2708 GCA_964431895.1 uncultured Aequorivita sp. | reverse complement strand
CCGTAAAATACGCTAATGAGCGGGTTCAGTTCGACGTACCAATTTCCTCCTTTGGCGCCATAAAACTGAAACTGGCAGAAATGGCCACCAGCGCATACGCAGGAGAAAGCGCTTGCTACCGCGCCGGTAAAAATATCGAGGACCGTATTGCCCTTCGCGTGCAGGCGGGCAACAGCCACCAGGAAGCGGAACTGAAGGGCGTAGAGGAATACGCTATTGAGTGTTCCATTTTAAAGGTGGCCGTTTCTGAGGATATTCAAAACTGCAGCGATGAAGGAATACAGATTTATGGCGGAATGGGCTATAGTGCCGATACCCCTATGGAGTCTGCCTGGCGCGATGCCCGTATTGCCCGTATCTATGAAGGCACCAACGAAATCAACCGTATGCTCTCTATGGGTATGCTCGTTAAAAAAGCCATGAAAGGCCACGTAGATCTGTTGGGACCTGCCCAAGCGGTTGCCGAGGAATTGATGGGAATCCCTTCGTTTGAAACGCCAGACTATTCCGAATTGCTTTCAGAGGAAAAGGCCATGATCGCCAAATTGAAAAAAGTATTTCTGATGGTAGCAGGAAGCGCCGCCCAAAAATATGGCACCGAACTGGAACAACACCAGCAAACCCTTTTGGCCGCAGCCGATATCCTGATTGAAATCTATATTGCCGAAAGCACCATTCTGCGAACCGAGAAAAACGCCAAACGTTTTGGCGAGGATTCGCAAAAAGAGCAGATTGCCATGGCTCAACTATATCTTTACCATGCAATCGATACCATAACCATTAAGGCCAAGGAATCCATTCTCTCCTTTGCCGAAGGCGATGAACAGCGTATGATGCTAATGGGACTGAAACGTTTTACAAAATACCAGAACCAGCCAAACATTGGCGAGCTGCGCAGGATCATTGCCAGCAAGGTTATTTCGGAAAACACCTATCCATTTTAATTTAGGCCGCGCTCAATTACCAATCCCCGGAGATTTTAAAACCTTCGGGGATTTTTATTCTTTTAATTCACAATTAATCCTTAATTCTGTCCGTAGGGGAATTGTTTCCTTTTTTATGGCGCGGACTTTGCTATTTTTGAAGAAAAAAGATTATTAATGAAAAAGCTTCTTCTTCTTTTAGCCCTCACCACCACCCTTTTCACTTTTGCGCAGGTAAACACCGAAGTCTTTGTTTTTGACATCCATCCCGCCTATGAAGGGCTGCAGTTGCTCAATGCCCGAAATGTTTCAAACAACCTGGGGTACGACAACCAGCCTTCCTTTATTTCAAACGAAAGACTAGTTTTTGCGGGAGACAATGATGGGCAGACCGATATTTCGGAATACAACCTTGCCACAAAACTTCAAAAATGGGTAAACCAGGAAACCAAAGGCGGGGAATATTCGCCCCAAAAATTTCCTTCAAGTGATGATCTTGCTGCCGTAAGGCTAGACCCCAACGGCAAACAGCGGCTGTACCGTTATAATTCCAAAACCGGTCAATCTTCTAAAATAGTACCGGATTTACAGGTGGCCTATTTTGCTTTTTACGACGATTCAAAAATGTTGGCCACCGTCCTCGATGATGAATATATGAGTTTGGTGATGATTGATTTGCCAAATAAAAAAGCAGACACCCTGTTTTATAAGGCCGGACGTTCGCTTCAAAAAGTTCCCAAAACAAAGATGATGAGCTATACACTGGTAAACGAGGAAGGCAATCTGGACCTCTACCTTTTGGATATGGATTCATACGAAAGTTTTTTTGTGACCGAATTGCCCATCGGCATTCAGGATTATGTGTGGATCAATGATACCCAAGTTCTGGTGGGTAGCGGCAGCAATCTTTTTATGTATGATACCCTTGGCGGACTGGAATGGAATGGGGTTGCTTCCCTGGGGGAATACGGAATAAAAAACATAAGCCGAATGGCCATAAGCCCCGACGGAAAAATACTGGCGGTCGTGGCGGAAGCTATGTAACCTCTCTTTTACAAAATTCAAAAAAGTTAAGGAGGGTTCTTCCTTCCTTTTGAGTATTTTTAGGGAAATTTTTTTTGATGAAAGTATTTTCCATTATAGCCGCCTTTATAACCTTTCCGTTTTGTTTTTCGCAAAATAACCAGCAAACCCCTTCCCCCGAATTGCGAATTTATGATATCATAAACGCTGTTTCGGCAGAAAGGATTGAAGCGGACATTACTACCCTGGCCAATTTCGGCACCCGAAATACTTTTAGTGATACGGTTAGCAATACCCGTGGCATTGGCGCTGCCCGACGGTGGATCAAAAAGGAATTTGAAACCATTTCAAAAAACTGCAGCAATTGCTTGCAGATTTTCTACCAAAAGGATTTCGTAAAAGCGGAAGGCAATGACCGCATTCCACGCGATACGTGGATCGTAAATGTGGCGGCTGTCCAAAAAGGAACAAAATACCCCAACCGCTACATCATCATGAGTGGCGATATCGACTCGCGGAACAGCGACGGCAGCGATTTTACCAAAGATGCCCCGGGCGCCAATGACAACGCCAGCGGAATGGCCGGAACCATAGAGGCAGCTCGCGTACTTTCAAAATATCAATTTGAAAATAGCATTGTTTATTTAGGTTTAAGTGGCGAGGAGCAAGGCCTTTTCGGCGGAAAGGGTTTTGCCGATTATGCCGAGGCCCAAGGCTGGGAAATCATCGGCGTTTTCAATAATGATATGATCGGCAACATTG
>CAYSLM010000184.1:0-2733 GCA_964431895.1 uncultured Aequorivita sp. | reverse complement strand
GGGATGCACATTGCGCAAAAGGCAGGCGAACACCTGAAAAAGACGGTCCTGGAATTGGGCAGCAACGATGCCTACGTCGTATTGGAAGATGCCGATATAGAAAAGGCGGTCAAGATTTGCGTAAACGGCCGAATCTATAACAACGGCGAAACCTGTATTGCCGCCAAAAGGTTTATCGTGGTTGATGCGGTATATGATGAGTTTAGGGATGCCTTTACCGAAAGGATGAGGAAAGTAGGCTATGGTGACCCCATGGAAAACGAGGAAAAAATGGGCCCCATGGTGCGAAAGGACCTTCGTGAAAAACTGCACAGACAGGTAACCGATAGCTTAAACAATGGCGCCAAGGTCCTGTGCGGGGCCGAGATGCCCGAAGGCGAAGGCTTTTACTATCCAGCCACCGTTCTGGAAAACGTAAAGCCCGGACAGCCGGCCTATGACGACGAACTCTTTGGACCCGTGGCATCGCTGATAAGAGCCGAAAATGAGGAAGATGCTATGAAAAAGGCCAACGACAGCCGTTTTGGGCTGGGCGGGGCCATATTTTCTAAAGACGAAGCAAAGGCAAAAGCCCTGGCCTCCAAATATTTTGATACCGGAATGGTATTTATAAATGCCTTTGGCCTGGCCACGCCCGTCATGCCCTTTGGCGGGGTCAAGGATTCCGGCTACGGCCGCGAGCACGGCGGTTTCGGCATGCGGGAGTTTGTGAATATTAAAAGTGTAATGACCGCAGGATAAGCCGGCGTGGGTTATTGGGTTAATGGGTTGAAATCTTCAATTCAAGTTCAAGTTCAATTTCAAAGATAAATCTGATACTCCCTACAGTACTCGCCAATATAGTCCTGCAGGTTTTCCACGGCCTGTTTAAAGTCCACCCTTTCGGTCTCGCCAAAGCGCGCCGCCTCCAGGTCGCGTTTTAGTTCCATAGTGATGCTCTCCCGTATTTCGCGCAATAGGTTGCGAAGGTATTTTTCCTTGCCCATCTCGGTAACCTGCTGCAGGGCTATCAGCGCATCGCACACGCGGTCGTATTCAGTTACCAGCTCCTGTACGGCAGGGTTTTGCAGAAGTTCGGGTTCGCCTTTGAATATTTCGGAAGGAGTTTTCATGGCTTTAGAAGTTTTGGTGCCACAAGGTAATATAGACTTCGGCAATAGCCAAGCCAGATCTGGAGCAAATCCCCGCTAGCCGGCTTCCAATCCAAGGCCCCTGGCTTTTATACCAGCGGCCACGACCTTCCCACCCCCAAAAAAGAAGTGCACGGATACTATTTTAATAATAAATGGAAATTTATGTCGGGGGTAGGAATATAAAGACTATCTTTGTCGCGTTCAAGCAAGAACACCTTTTAATTGTAAGGTATTATTTAGTAAATAGTTAAAGAGTACATCTCTTCTTTCCTTTTTTATTTCATCTTTACTTTATTTTTTAAAAATCGATCAGCGTTTTGGCCTAGGTGCCCGTTGGTTGGCTCCCTTGAACAAAGTTATTTTTTAATTTAAATTTAGTAAGATGCAAAAAGGCACAGTAAAATTTTTCAACAACTCCAAAGGATTTGGGTTTATTACCCCAGAAGATTCCAATCAGGACATCTTTGTCCATTCCTCAGGGTTGATTGACAACATCGAGGAAAATGACCTCGTACAATTCACTACGGAACAAGGAAAAAAGGGCTTAAACGCCGTTAATGTGGAAGTTGTTTACAATTAAGAACAGCCCCCTATTTTTATAAAATCCTGAAGAAAGATTGCCCCGGTGGCAATCTTTTTTTTGTTGGATATTTTTTGGTGGCAATCATTCTCCTCTTAAACCTGGCGTTGCCCCGAGGTATTGAATAAGCCAATACAATGGTTTGTGGAATCACGGACCTTTCAAAATATTTTTATTTCCGCCACTGCTTTTGTCAAAATTCGTCGTATCTTAGCCATACCCTTTCCTCCCACGCTTTTCCATAAAAAGCGACCCACCGAAAAGTTATAGAACTTCCCCAGCGTAATTATAAAACTACGTAAAAGGAAATCTACAATTTTATTCAGGAAATTATAATACTTTTACTTACAACAAACGGACGATGCAATCACAAAGAACGGTGCTTTGCATCACAACCTCAGTTACTTTTTTGTGCAAGTTTAAGTTCCATTAAAACATCACCTTATGGCATTACGATACCGCATTACCAAGCGCAAGGACAACATAGGCCCTGAGGGGCAGGAATACTACATCATGCAGGCCATTAGTACGGGCGAGATAGATATTAAAAGGCTCAGTTACCTGATCAGTAACGAATGCACCGTGAAACGGCCCGATGTGGTGGCGGTGCTCACCGCGCTGGGCGACAAGATGCAGGAGCTGTTGGAAGACGGCCATGTGATCAACCTGGAGAATATTGGCCGCTTTAAAATGGGCTTTAAAAGCACCCCCCAGCCCAGCCCCGAATTGTTGCGCCCCCACGAGATCAAAAAGTTCCACATCAACTACCAGCCCACGCCGGAGATGAAGAAATGGCTAAAGAAGAAAACTATTGACGTGGTTAAGGAGCCGCGGAAGAAGTAGGTTTATGAATGGGGCGTGTTTTTGTTTTTGGGAATGTTTTGTCGAGAATTGGGGGCTTTGATTTTTCTTGATGGAAATAACTTTTATATTTGGGGTTCTCCCTGGTTCTTTGAAGTTCCTCTTCGACAGCCAGTCGATGGAAATAACTTTTATATTTGGGGTTCTCCCTGGTTAGTT
>CAYSLM010000183.1:0-2760 GCA_964431895.1 uncultured Aequorivita sp. | reverse complement strand
ACGCGAAGGGCGATGCGGTCCTCGATATTTTTTGCGGCACGGTAGCAGGCACTTTCTCCTGCATAGGCACTGGTGGCCATCTCGGCAAGTTTTAATTTTATTGCCCCGAAGGAAGAAATAGGAACATTAAATTGAACCCGTTCGTTTGCATATTGAACCGCGTTGGAAATAACACGGCGTTGCGCATCAAGGCTGGCCGCCGCAAGTTTTATCCTGCCCACGTTAAGGGCGTTCATGGCTATTTTGAATCCTTCGCCCCGCTCGCCGAGCATATTTTCAACGGGAACCTTGGTTTCGTTAAAAAACACCTGGCGGGTAGAGGAGGAGTGGATGCCGAGTTTATTTTCTTCCTCGCCCATGGAGATTCCGTTTTCGGGATCGTTTTCCACTATAAAGCCGGTAATGTATTTATCGTCCTCAATTCTGGCAAAAACGATCATGGTATGGCAGAAGCCTGAATTGGAAATCCACATTTTCTGGCCGCTGATCTTGTAATATTTTCCATCTTCGGAAAGAACAGCCTTTGTCTTTCCGCTGTTGGCGTCGCTTCCCGCGCCGGGTTCGGTGAGGGCATAGGCGCCAAACCACTCGCCGGTGGCGAGTTTTGGAACGTATTTTTTCTTTTGTTCCTCGGTGCCGTAAAGGGTAATGGGGAGGGTGCCGATGCCGGTATGCGCCCCAAAGGCCGTGGCCACAGAGCCCGTTGCGCCCGAAATGTAATCGCAAACCAGCATAGTGGTTACGAAGCCCATGCCAAGCCCGCCGTATTCTTCGGGAACGGCTACGCCGAGCAGCCCCATTTCGCCCGCTTTCTTCATTATTTCTTCCGTAAGCGCATAGTTTTTATGCTCAAACTCCTCTTTTTTGGGCCAGATTTCACGATCTACAAATTCCTTAACGGAATCGCGCATCATTTTTTGTTCTTCGGAAAAATCCTCTGGGGTGAAGACGTTTTCGGCTTTGGTTTCCTTTACTAGAAATTGTCCTCCTCGAAGTAATTCGTTATTTTTTGTTTCAGTTGTGCTCATATTTTTTTAATTTGACATAGGACGGTAAGACATAAGACTTAAGATGCCATCACTATTACTGTTTTTTGTATTTTTTTAAATTATATTTTTAAGAAATATTCTTTTCCAGGTTTTCCATAAATCTTGTAATTATTCATTGAATGGATTGAACCTTTTTTTCTAAATGTTCAAAGGTTTCTTTTGCCAATTAAATTCTTTCATTCCAAATTGTAAGTTTTCTTAAATTATGTCCTGCTACCATATTATTTAGGTTTTAAAATTTAGTCTTACGTCTTATGTCCTACCGTCTTAAGTCTCTATTTTAGAAACTCATAAACCCCCGCAGCACCTTGCCCGGTTCCCACGCACATCGTTACCATTCCGTATTTTCCCTGCAGGTTACGCTTGCGCATTTCGTCAAAAAGTTGGGTGGAGAGTTTGGCACCTGTACAGCCCAGTGGGTGACCAAGGGCTATGGCGCCGCCGTTTACGTTTACCTTTTCCTTATCCAAACCAAGCTCGCGGATTACGGCTAGCGATTGTGAGGCAAAGGCCTCATTGAGCTCTATGAGTTCCATTTGGTCCTGCTTCATTCCTGCTTGTTTTAAGGCCTTTGGAATGGCATATACTGGGCCTATCCCCATGATGCTCGGTTCTACGCCAACTGGGGCAAAACTGACCAGTCTGGCGATGGGCTCTATGTTTAGCTCCTTTACCATTTCCTCGCTCATTACCACGGTAAAAGCGGCGCCATCACTCATTTGTGATGAGTTACCGGCGGTAACGCTTCCGCCTTGGGCAAAAACTGGTTTCAACTTGGAGAGGGCTTCCAAGTTGGTGCCTTTCCGCGGACCTTCATCTTTGGTGACGGTGTATTTTTCGGTTACTTTTTTGCCGGAATCGTTTACATAAGTGTGCTCCACTTCTATGGGCACGATCTGGTCCTGGAAACGGTCTTCCTCCTGCGCTTTTAAGGCGCGCATTTGGCTAGTGTAGGCAAACTCGTCTTGATCTTCACGCGAAACCTTGTACTTTTTGGCTACGGCTTCGGCGGTAAGGCCCATATTCCAATAATAATCTTCGTGGCCTTGTTTTGCCAATTTATAATCAGGAACCGGTTTGAATCCTCCCATGGGAATAAAACTCATACTCTCGGCCCCGCCGGCGATAATGCAGTCGGCCATGCCACTTTGGATTTTTGCGGTGGCAATGGAAATGGTTTCCAGACCCGAGGCGCAATAGCGGTTTACCGTCATCCCGGGAATATCGACAATATCCAGCCCCATCAATGAGATGAAGCGGCCCATATTAAGGCCCTGTTCGGCTTCGGGCATGGCGTTGCCCACGATTACGTCGTCAATGCGTTTTTTGTCGAGTTGCGGCAACTCGTTCAAAATATATTTTATGGTTTCCGCGGCCAGTTCGTCTGGGCGTTTAAAGCGGAAGACGCCGCGAGGGGCTTTGCCGACGGCGGTTCGATAGGCTTTGACTATATATGCTGTTCTCATAATAGATTTTAGATTTTAGACGTGAGATTTTAGACTTTTTAAATTTTCTTTGAAAATTTCAGTATCAAGGCATAATTCATTTTCTGCATCTCAATTAATTCATTTAAAATAGGTTTTACTTTGTTTTCTGAAACTAATTCTAGGCGATGGGATAAAATTAGTTGGGTAAAAAGTTCGTTTGAAGAACCGCTTGCAATACCCAAAAAGTTTTTAAACTCTCCATCAGTATTTCTTCCTGCTCCTTC
>CAYSLM010000182.1:0-2876 GCA_964431895.1 uncultured Aequorivita sp. | reverse complement strand
CTTCAGACGACCTCGATGTGAACCTTGACGAAATAGGTGGCGGCTGGGTGAGCAACGGTGGCCCAATTCCGGTGAAAGTGCAATAATTTCCTGTATGATTTGACCCAAAAAAGCAATTGGCCTTAGGGTTTCCTAAACGGCCGAATAATCAACCGCGCGGCCCGGTCATAATTGATGTAGCTGTAGGTCCAGTTAAAGAAGGTAACGACCCTATTCCGAAAACCGACCAAAAACCAAAGGTGGACAAACATCCACAGGAACCAGGCTATGGCCCCGCCGAAGTGCCATTTGCCAATATCCACGACTGCTTTGTTTCTACCAACAGTAGCCATGGTTCCCTTATCGAAATATTCAAAAGGTTCCATTTTTTCGCCCTTCAGCATTTTTCTGAAGTTCTTTCCAAGATGTTTCCCCTGCTGAATGGCAGGCTGCGCAACTTGCGGATGGCCTTTTGGATACTCCTCACTTTCCATTAAGGCAATATCGCCTAACGCGTAAATATTGTCAAAACCTTCCACTTTGTTATATCGGTCCACTCGGTAACGGTTGGCTTTTTCCACAAGGGCCTTTCCGTCTATTCCGTTGACCAACGCGCCCGTTACCCCGGCAGCCCAGATAAATGTTGCGGTTTCAAACTTTTGACCATCTTTTGTGGTAACCGTCTTTCCATCGTAATCACTTATAAATGTTTCCAAATGAAGTTGCACGCCAAGATTTTCCAGAAATTTTTGTGCTTTTTTCGATACCGTCTCGCTCATGGGGGGCAAGACTCTATTTTGGCCTTCAATAAGATGTACGTTCATTTCTTCTTCCTCGAGCTCGGGATAATCATTCTCCAGAATTCCTTTTCTAAATTCAGCCAAGGCTCCGGCAAGTTCGACGCCCGTGGGACCTGCGCCCGCAATCACAAAATTGAGCAGGCGTTTTCTTTCGTTTTCGTCGGTCGTTATATCGGCCTTTTCAATATTCTGAAGCATCAAGCTACGGATGTTCAAGGCTTGCGGCACGGTTTTCATGGGCATGCTGTTTTGGGCTATGCTCTCATTTCCGAAGAAATTGGTACGGGTGCCCGTTGCGATCACCAAATAATCGTAGCGAAGGATCCCAATGGAGGTGTGGATGGTATTATTTTGGGCATCGATATTCTCCACCTCTGCCATCCTAAAATGGAAATCTATATTTTTCCGAAAAATTTTCCGCAAGGGGTAAGCTATGGAGTCGGGCTCGAGACCGGCCGTTGAAACCTGATAGAGCAAAGGCTGGAAGGTATGGTAATTATGGCGGTCAAAAAGCACTATCTGCACTTTTTCACGCTGAAGTTTCTTGATAAACGAAATTCCGGCAAAACCACCGCCTACCACCACAATGCGCGGCATTCCGGTCTGTGGAATATTCATGGGGTTTTGTTTTCACACAAAATTAGCCTAAATAAGCAGGGTTTCTACAATATTTAGGAATTTTGTAACAATACATGGGCAAGCCGTACTAATCCATCAACCAAACAAATTTACTTTCTTGAACAAAGAGCTGGAACATAGTTTTGTGACGCAATTGGAGGAAAACCAGAATATCGTGCATAAAATATGCAGCCTGTACACCAATGACCGGGAGGCGCACAACGACCTGTTCCAGGAGATCACCGTACAGCTTTGGCGGGCCTATCCAAAATTCAGGGGAGATGCCAAGTTCAGTACCTGGATGTACCGTGTGGCGCTCAATACGGCCATTACCCTCTACCGCAAATCAAAGCGCAGTATCAAAACGCAGGACTATGAGGGCGTGAGCTTTAAGATTACCGCCGAGCCTTATGACGACACCACGGAGCAACAACTAAAACTAATGTACCAGGCCGTGAAGGAACTGAACGATATTGACAAAGCCCTTGTGTTTCTTTATCTGGAAGACAAAAATTACCAGGAAATTTCGGAAACACTGGGTATCACCGAGGTCAATGCCAGGGTAAAGATGAACCGGATCAAGAAAAAATTACGAACCATTTTAAATCCGTGACCCACGATGGATGAGCTGGAATTATTGAAAAAACAATGGCAGGAGCGCAAGCAGGATCTGCCCCATTTATCGTATGATGATATTTATGCCATGCTGTTGCGCAAATCATCTTCCATAGTAAAGTGGATATTCTATATCAGTATTGCCGAAATTATCTTTTGGAGCATCCTGGCACTATTCGTTCCCGAATCGAGTACCAAGTTCAGTGACGATATAGGCCTGCACAATGTGCTTTTGGCGGTCAATATTATAAACTATACGGTGTTTTTCGGCTTTATATTCCTTTTTTATAGAAATTACCGCCGTATCTCAACTACCGATTCCATCAAGGGATTGATGGGAAACATCCTCCGCACCCGGAAAACCGTGAAATACTTTGTAATCTACAACATCCTGGCCACCGTGCTGTTGATTGTGGGGAGCAATATCTATTACTTTCTTAACCAAGATATGGTCTTTCAATTTATGGCAGAAGACTATGGCATAGCAAATATCTCACAGGAAAGGTTTATCCAGGTTTTCTTTTTGGTCCAGATACTCTTTGGAATGGTCATGATTGGTCTGGTGATAGTGTTCTACCGAGTGGTGTACGGCACCCTCCTGCGAAGACTGCGCAGAAATTACAGGGAACTCGAGAAAATAGACGATTGATAGAAAAAAAGTAACCAGCCAATTATCAATACCGCCACTGCCGCTGCTTGTTGAGCTCTTCCTCATTCTTTATTTCCTCCAGCGGAATCACTTTTAGAAATGACGGATGCTGCTCTATGGCATATTCCAGTTTTTCCACGATCTGCTGTACGGTATCATTTTCATAATCTATTTCGAGGGGCTCCTTTATTTCCATAGATTGTAGGATGTTCCGC
>CAYSLM010000181.1:1506-2915 GCA_964431895.1 uncultured Aequorivita sp. | reverse complement strand
CTTACTTCGGTAGCCAATGATCTTTCGGCGAAATATAAAAAGTAGTTAGGAGTTCAGAGTTATGAGTTATGAGTGATTTGCTCAAAAGCCCAATTCGAATTAAAAGTTTTGAGTTTGCTTGTGAAATTGTTCACTTCTCCAGAATTCTGAAAGAAAAGAGAGAATTTGAAATTGCATCCCAATTACTTAGAAGTGGAATAAGTATTGGTGCCAACGTTCGCGAAGCACAACGTGGAGTTAGCACCAAGGATTTTAAAAATAAATTCGGAATTGCTTTAAAAGAAGCAGAGGAAACGGAATATTGGTTAGAGCTTATTGAAGCTACAACTATGGAAATTCCAAATAATTTAAAAGTAAAGTGTGATGAGCTAATACGTATTTTGGTTTCGATAATCAAAAACTCATAACTCATAACTCATAACTCATAACTTGAGAAATGGCCAATTTAAAGGAAATACGCAACAGAATATCATCGGTAAGCTCAACAATGCAGATTACCAGTGCCATGAAAATGGTCTCTGCTGCAAAGTTGAAAAAAGCACAGGATGCCATTACCGCTATGCGCCCCTATTCGGAAAAACTTACCGAGCTCCTGCAAAACCTGAGCGCAACGCTCGATGCAGACAGCGGTGGCACATATTCCCAACAACGGGAGGTAAACAAAGTATTGGTGGTTGCCATTACCAGTAACCGTGGCCTTGCCGGTGCTTTCAACAGCAACATCATTAAGCAGGCCCGTACCCTGGCCGCCCAGACCTATGGCGGCAAACAGGTAGATTTTTTGACCTTGGGAAAAAAGGGAAATGATATCCTGAAAAAAACCGGAACCATCTTCCAAAACAACAATCAAATCCTGGATGACCTTAGCTATGACACCGTTTCGGAAATTGCCGAAAAGCTCATGCTCCTTTATTCCGAAGGGACTTATGACAGGATTGTTTTGGTGTACAACCACTTTAAGAATGCCGCCACCCAGTTGGTGATGACCGAGCAGTTTTTGCCCATCCTTCCGCCAAAACCGGTTGAGGGGCAAGAGGCAAAATCCTCAGAGACCTTCTACATCTTTGAACCTTCAAAGGAGGAAATCGTGGAGGCATTGATTCCAAAGAGTTTGAAAACGCAGTTGTTCAAAGCCCTTCGCGATAGCGTGGCCAGTGAGCACGGAGCCCGAATGACGGCCATGCACAAAGCAACCGACAACGCCACCGAACTGCGCGATGCCCTGAAACTTCAGTACAACAAGGCGCGCCAGGCCGCCATTACCAACGAAATCCTCGAGATCGTGGGTGGTGCCAATGCCTTGGCGGGATAAGAAAATCAAAAAACTTTTAAAAAATAGCCTTTCGTTTTTCGGAAGGCTTTTTTGTTGCATAATATTCGTAATTTTAAGGAATGGTAAAAAAGATACA
>CAYSLM010000181.1:0-1406 GCA_964431895.1 uncultured Aequorivita sp. | reverse complement strand
CTTTGAAAAACAATGGCATCCGCACCAAATAGCCGTCGTTGACAATATGCAAGTGCTTTTGGCGAAGTTGAAGGATGAATTTGTGTGGCACAAACACGAAGCGGAAGATGAGTTGTTTTTCGTGCAAAAGGGCACTTTGGAGATGCACTTTCGCGACAAGGTGGAAATTGTTTCCGAAGGCGAGATGATCGTTGTTCCCAAAGGAGTGGAACATTGCCCGAAAACGCAGCATGGGGAAGAGGTGCACGTGCTTCTTTTTGAAAAGCTTTCCACAAAACACACTGGGAATGTAACCTCGGAAAAAACCGTTTCCGTATACCCCAAAATCTAAAATATGAAAATCCTTCACCTGGATAGCAACCACCCCTTACTGCTGCAAATGCTGGAAGAAGCGGGGTTTTCAAATGAAGAGGATTATACTTCCACGAAGGCTGAAATAGAGAGCGTTATTTCAGAATATGACGGCATCGTTATCCGAAGCCGTTTCAAAATAGACAAATCTTTTCTCGATGCCGCCAGCAACCTGAAATTCATCGCCCGCGTAGGCGCCGGTTTGGAAAGCATAGATACCGAATATGCCGAAAAACGCAACGTAAAATTAATAGCCGCGCCAGAGGGCAACAGAAATGCCGTGGGCGAGCATACGCTGGGCATGCTTCTTTCCTTATTCAACAAACTTAACAAGGCAGACGGCGAGGTAAAAAATGGCCTTTGGAACCGCGAGGCCAACCGCGGGATGGAACTGGACGGAAAAACCGTCGCCATCATCGGCTATGGCAATATGGGCCAAGCCTTTGCCAAAAAGTTGCGTGGTTTTGACTGCGAAGTACTGTGTTTTGACATTAAGGAAAATGTGGGCGATGAAAACGCAAAACAGGTCTCATTAAAGGAACTTCAGCTGAAAGCCGATGTGTTGAGCCTCCATACCCCCTGGACGCCCCTGACCAATAAAATGGTAGATGCCAATTTCATAAATTCATTCGCAAAACCGTTTTGGTTTCTCAATACCGCCCGGGGCAAGAGCGTGGTGACGGCCCATCTGGTTTCCGCATTGAAATCGGGAAAGATATTGGGCGCGGGGCTCGATGTTTTGGAATTTGAAAAACTTTCCTTTGAAACCCTTTTCGATACAGACAACCTTCCAAACTCACTAAAGGAACTGTTTGCCATGCCCAATGTAATTCTAAGCCCGCATGTTGCCGGATGGACGGTGGAGAGCAAGGAAAAGCTGGCAAGGGTAATTGCCCAGAAGATTATAGGCAACTTTAAAAAAGCGATAAAATGAAAAAAAGAGTAACAGGCATTGGTGGAATTTTCTTCAAAACGAAAAACCCCGATAAAACAAAGGAATGGTACAAAACCCACTTGGGGCTTAACACCGATGATTACGGTTGCACCTTTTGGTG
>CAYSLM010000180.1:0-3023 GCA_964431895.1 uncultured Aequorivita sp. | reverse complement strand
CCAGGTTATAGAAATCGCTTTTGGCATGAACGGGCACCTTGGCGTTCCAGGTTTTACGGTTGGTCTCAAACGCTTCGGAATAATCCATAGACTAAAAAAAACACAAATAACACAAAAAATACAATATCTAACAAAATTGGTATTTTTTTGCAATTTTCGTTAAACATGGGTTAAAAAATATCGAAATATAATTTTTTTAAAGTAGTTTCATCTCACTAATCATAAACAAAAACGCTATGAGTGATTTAATTTGGTTAATCGTCGTCATACTTATTTTAGGATGGCTGTTTGGCTTTTTCTATTTTAACCTCGGTGCCTTTATCCATATTTTATTGGTCCTGGCCATAATTGGAATTTTATGGCGCCTGGCCACCGGAAGACGATTATAGAGAATCTGGGAATCCCCAAAAAGAAAACGTATTACTAACCTTAAAAATGTAAAAGATGAAAAAAGTATTTTTGATTTTATTCGCTGCCGGTTTGATGTCAACGGGCTTTATAAGCTGCCGCGACCAAAAAACGGTAGGCGATGAGATAGAAGATGTAGCAGATGATGTGGAAGATGCCGTAGATTAACGCAAGGCCACAAATTCTGTGACGGCAAAGCCCTTTTAAGTTTCCTTAAAAGGGCTTTTTTGATTTCCTACCTTTCCTCTTCTGCTTCAAGAGACTTCCACTCGGGATGCTTTTCAATGTAATTTTTAATAAAGGGGCATTCCACGATTATCTTAAGGCCCCTCAACTCGATCTCAAGCAGCACTTTTTCCACCATTTCACTGCCTATGCCCTGGCCAGACAGCTCCTTGGGCACCTCGGTATGTTCCAGCTTTAAGATACCCGGCTGTACCGAGTAGCGCACTATGGCCGTATGTCCATCAACTTCCGCCTCAAAGCGATGCTTTTCCCTATTGTCACAAACTTGCATAAAAATTTCGATTTTGTCTTGATACCCTAAAAATACAAAAAATATATAAGCCAAAACTATTTCTTACTTTTACTTAAAAACCACCCAAAATGAAGATAATCTTATCCATTACCGTCCTGGGGCTGCTTATTTTTGGATGCAAACAAAAAACGGAAACCCCGGCCCATACCACAGAAACACCCACAAAGGCCACAGAAACTACAAAAGTGCCTATCACCGCCCAAAAAATAGCCCAGGCAAGTGGCATTGATCAATGGAATGAGGTTTCGGAAATTGCCTTTACTTTCAACGTGGAACGGAACGGAAACCATTTTGAACGCTCCTGGAGCTGGAAGCCGAAATCAAACGAGGTATCGCTGATTTCGGAAAAAGATACCACAAGCTACAACCGCTCGCAGATGGACAGTCTCCACCTAAAAACCGACGCCGCCTTTATTAACGATAAATATTGGCTCCTCGCGCCTTTTCAATTGGTCTGGGATAAAGGCATCATCATGACCGAAGAACAAAACGCCATTGCCCCCATCTCAAAAGACACCTTGCACCAGCTCACCATCGTCTATCCCGATCAAGGCGGCTATACCCCTGGCGATGCGTATGATTTTTTTTATGATGAAAATTATAAAATCAGGGAATGGAACTACCGCAAAGGCAATGCCCAAGCCTCGACAATGACAACAACCTGGGAGGATTATCAAAGCTTCCACGGCATCGAGATGGCCACCACCCACCACAACAGTACCGGTAATTTTAAGCTGTATTTTACCAATATTTCAGTAAACCAAAAGCGGTAAGTAAACGGATATTAATTCCTATTTTTGTGAAAAGCCTCTAATACCCTATACCAAACAATGTTTCAAAACTCCCTTGAATACGCTAAAAAACAAGATGCCGAAGACGCACTGGCTTCCTTCCGAAATAAATTTCACATTCCAAAAAATGCATCAGGGGAAGAACTGATTTACCTCTGCGGAAATTCACTCGGGCTACAGCCCAAAATCACTTCGGAATATATAAATGAGGAACTAGCCGATTGGGCAAACTTGGGCGTGGAAGGCCATACCCAAGGCAAACATCCCTGGCTGCCCTACCACGAATTCCTGACCGAAAATATGGCCAAAATCGTGGGCGCAAAACCTTCGGAAGTTGTGGTAATGAATACGCTGACGGCCAACCTTCATTTGATGATGGTGTCATTTTACCAACCCACGAAAACAAAGTTTAAGATTGTGGTGGAAAGCGACGCCTTCCCCAGTGATAAATACGCCGTTGAAAGCCAGTTGAAATTTCACGGGTACGACCCCAATGAAGGCTTGATTTTATGGAAACCCAGAAAGGGTGAGGAACTGTGCCGTTTTGAGGATTTGGAGGAAATTATGCAAACCCACGGCCATGAAATTGCCCTGTTGATGATCGGCAGTACCAATTATTATACGGGCCAATCTTTTCCATTGAAAAAAATTACCGAATTGGGCCATAAATACGGCGCGATGGTCGGGTTCGATTTGGCGCACGGCGCGGGAAATATCCAGCCCAATCTGCACGATTCAGGTGCCGATTTTGCCGTTTGGTGCACCTATAAATACCTGAACAGCGGCCCGGGCAGTCTGGGCGGCTGTTTTGTGAATGAGCGGCACGCCAACAATAAAAACCTCAACCGCTTTGCGGGGTGGTGGGGCCACAACAAACAGACGCGCTTTAATATGCGCCACAAGTTTGATGCGCTGCCCGGCGCCGAAGGGTGGCAACTCAGCAATCCGCCAATCCTCTCGATGGCTGCCATTCGTGCCTCGTTGGACATTTTCGCGGAAGCGGGTTTTGAAAATCTTCGGAAGAAATCCATTAAACTGACAGGCTATTTGGAATTTTTGTTGGATGAAATGAAAGACGATGCAATTAACGTAATCACACCACGAAATCCGGATGAGCGCGGGTGCCAACTTTCAATTCAAGTGAAAAATGCCGACAAAAGTTTACACACAAAATTGACCGAAACAGGCGTAATCAGCGACTGGCGCGAGCCCGACGTAATACGTGTGGCCCCTGCCCCACTTTATAACAGTTTTGAGGATGTGTTCCGCTTTTCGGAAAAATTAAA
>CAYSLM010000179.1:0-3050 GCA_964431895.1 uncultured Aequorivita sp. | reverse complement strand
GCATTCGTTATCACCATTCCGCTTTAGCCGGTCTTTGGGCGTTCGCCTTCATCGCTAGTATTTCGTCTTTCGTATTTCCGATTTGTTTTTCGTCTTTCGTCATTCCCCAATACCTTATGGCCATAATCAAAAAAATCCCCTACGGATTTCCGTAAGGGATTGGAAAATAGACATAATAACTCCCCAGTCGTTATGTAAAACCTATTTATAGACAAATTTAGGGTGGACGGCTCAGAAAATTTTACGGGAAACCGTAAAGGAGGGGTTTTTTATCCTATTTATGGCTATCGGGATTCGTCCCGCTGCACCAATATTCTGACTACCAGAGAGAAGCTGTCTAAATGTTCTTTAAATTATTTTTAAAAAGAGAATACGAATTTTATTAGATGGGTATATATGTGGCTATAATAGGCCCAAGTCCTTGGTGATGGCTACCAGTTGGGTGGCATTTCTCGCCTTAAAGTGGTCGCAGAGCCTCCCGATCTTTTTTTCTATGGAGCTCAGGCTGGAGGGACTGAGGTTGATGGCCGTAAATTCCTCGCTGATTTCCTTTTGGGAATGGCCGTGTGAGAGCAGTTTTAGGATCTCGATATCGTAATCGCTTATTTCTATGGCCTGTTTGCCTTGCACGGCATTGGCTATCTGGGGCGAGAGATAACGCTTGCCTTCATATACCTCACCAATGGCCTGGGTAAGTTGTTTTAGCCCGTGCCGGCCCTTGCACACATAGGCGTTGGCCTTGCAATCAAGGATTAGGCTGCGCGCTTTCTGCGGGCTGTCCTCTACGGTATAGGCAATAACCTTTAGGTGGGGGTGCCTTGCCTTTACCGTTTTGATCAATGATTCCCCGGAAGGGTATTTTTGGCTGCGGTGGTCGGCCACAAAGGAGAGGTCGGTTATCAAAAGATCAAAGGGCTGGCCGTCCATTTCGGCCCTTTCTATTTGCAGGAAAGCATCGTCGCAATAGGCCACTTGGGCGATGTTTTGAATGTCCAGCGAATTGAGGACGGAAACGACCCCCTGGTTTATACATTCCAGGTCATCGGCTACCAAAACTTTTCTAAACGTGTTCATATTTCAATTTTTGATCGGAACCCATGGCCGGGTTCTGATTCAAAAGTAATGCTTCCCTTAATTGCGTGAATACGGTTTTCCGCATTTTGGAGGCCATTTTTGTTTTTTAGGGTACAACCTTTGCCGTTATCGGTATATTCCACGGTGATATTTTTCCCGTTTTGACGGAAGGTGAGCAGGACGGCCGAGGCCTGGCTGTGTTTCTTCATATTGGTCATCAGCTCCTGCAGCACCCTGTAAATGGTCTCTTTTTTGGTGCGCGGAACGATATCCCAGTCAATGGCCGCCAAATTGCGGGTAGAGATGCCCGTGGTCTGGGTTTGGTAGCTGGCCAGCAATTCGTTGAGCTGTTGGCCAAAGTTGGGGCCAATGTCCAGGGCACGGTGTTCCTTGGAGATGTCGCGGGTTTTGCCGTAGATGCGGTCCAGGTCGTCGAGCAGGGTGTCTTCCCCCATATTTTTTGCCTGCATTTTTGCCATGAGGCGGTAGATGTCATTGGCCACCTCGTCGTGCACTTTTTTGGAGATGCGCGCCTCGGTCTGGTGTACCTGCAACAGTTTTTCCCTTCGATGGCGTTCGCGCAGGCGGATATAAACAATGGTACCCACCAGGATTACCGCGACTGCCAGGAACAGGTAGAGGGTTTTTTGCGCCTTCTCCTTTTCCCTGGCCAGCTCGGCCTGGGCGGTTCTTTCCTTTTCCTTTTCCACATTGTATTTTATAAAGGCGTATTTGTTTTGGGCCAATTGTTTTTGTTTGCCTATGCTGTCCCTAATATTTTTAAAGGCGACGATTTTGGGATCCTGGTCTATCGTAACATAGAGCGAAAGGGCATCCTCCAGATAGGAGCTGCTGTTGAGCGCCGTGGCGGCCCGGTAGGCCTTGTTGGCATACAGCTGGGCCTGCTTAATGTCATGGGTGTCAAAATAATAGCGTGCCAGGTTTTTATAGCTGGAATAGGTTTTGGAAAGATCGTTTTTTCTTTCCCTAATTTGAAGGGCCCGGGTCAAATGGGAAAGGGCCTCTGGCTGTTTCAGTTTTGCCTGTACCATCCCCAGATTGTCAAGGACCATGGCCAGCCGCAGGGAATCGTTGCTGCCTTCCAACAGCGCATGGGCCAGGCCAAGGTTTTTGGCGGCCTTGGCATACTGGCCCATATCCTTATATACATTGGCCTTGTTGTTGAGCAGGGTAATGGTGTCGGCCAGGCTGCGGGCATAGTTCAGGGAGAGGTTGTAGATGTCGATGGCCTTGTTGTAATTGTCGGTTTCCCTATATACCTGCCCCAGTTGGTTGTACAGGGCCTTTCGGTTTTCTACCAGGGTATCTTTTTGCGAATTGCTGTCAACAAGCCCCAGGGCCTCTACCACGGTGTTTTCGCTGTCGTAGGTATTGCCAATTTTAAATTCCCCCATCGCCATAAGCCGAAGATTCCGGATGGCGGCCAAGGTATCATCACGGTTAAGGGCTTCCGTTTTTTTAAGTCCGTAATAATTTATGGCCCGGGGAATATCCGAATCGCTATTTGGCGCGACAATAGCCTGATAGAACAGTGCCGCGGAATCTTTCGGCTGTTGGGAATGCAGCGGATGGGAGACCATTCCAATTATTGACAGGTAGAGGAAGAGGAGGGGTGTTTTCATGGGGATAAAGGTAGGGAAATGGTGGGTTAGTTGGGTAGTCTTTAGTCTTTAGTCGGTCGTCTTTAGTCGTGATTTGTGAATGGTGAATGGTGAATGGTGACCTGCCCATCCAGCAGGCGGGTTTGTGATTTGTGATTTGTGAATGGTGAATGGTGATTGGTGAGTGGTTGTCGGTAGTCTTTAGTCTTTAGTCGGTAGCTGGTAGTCGGTTGTCGGTTCTCGGTACTTTTTAGTCGGTAGTGGGTAGGGGTTAATGTTAAATGCTAAATGGTGAATGCTAAATGGTGAATTCAACATTCAAAATTCAACATTCAAAATATTGAGAATTCAGTA
>CAYSLM010000178.1:0-3214 GCA_964431895.1 uncultured Aequorivita sp. | reverse complement strand
GTCCCGAGGCAAAAGGCCATGGCCGCAAAAATAAAATTGAGGGCCACTTGGAGCCCAATACCCAGGTGGTGGTGGTTGAAGACCTAATCAGCACCGGCAAGAGCAGCCTGATGGCCGTTGAAACCCTACAGGAAGCAAACGCACACGTCAAGGGGATGTTTGCCATATTTAGTTATGGTTTTAGCATTGCCGAGGAAAATTTTAAAAATGCCAAGGTTTCCCTAAACACCTTGAGCAATTACGAAATGTTGCTGGAGCAGGCAGAGAAATCACGCTATATCAATTCGGAAGAGGCGGCCCTTCTGGCAGAATGGCTGGAAAGTCCAGACAGCTGGGGGAAATAGTTTTCAGTTGGCAGGTTTTCACTATTGCGGTAAGTGACTTAAACAGTTTCAAAAAAATACGGCGGCGAACCAAATGCCGGTTCAGCATACGGGCCCTTGTAAAAAGTACCGAACAATTTTCCCAAACAAAAAATCCTAATCGCAACAATAAATAATAACAATAGAGAATAAAAAATATTCCCAATGAAATTAAACAGCAAAAAAGTAACCACCCAGAAATCCGCTACCGAGCTTTGTGATTTTTTGGCCGATGTAAGGAATTTTGAAAAGTTGATGCCCGAGAACATCAGCAAGTTTGAGGTTTTGGGGGAGAAAACATTTGTATTTGCCCTAAAGGGCATGCCCGAGATTGCGCTGGAAGTAAAGGAGGTAGAAAAACCCAACAAAGTGGTTTTGGGCGCCATCAGCGATAAAATTCCTTTTACTTTAACAGGAAATATAGAAGAAGTATCTGAAAACACATCGACCGTGGAGTTGCTCTTTGAAGGCGAGTTCAACACCATGATGGCCATGATGGTAAAAGGCCCTATTTCAAAATTTATCGACACCTTGGCTTCAAATCTAGAGCAGGTTTAATAAATCAACTTCACTTCTTTCAATTGAAATTTTTGGGTCTGGGCGTTTTCCGTTTCCACCAGAAGTTCGCCCCTATCAGAAACCCCTTTGATCATTCCGTTAAAGCGTGCCCCATTGGGTGTTTCAAAAACCGAAATGGTATCTATTCGGTATAAATGGTTTTCATACCGTTTCCTGAGCTCAACAAAATTGGTGGCAGAAAGGTTTTGCAGCTCCCGGAAGATGTTTTCTACAACCGCATCAAGCACCTCTCCAAGTTGAAATGATTGGCCTGTCTCCATTTTCATTGAGCTGGCTTGGGGCAGGTTGGGAAAAGCGGTTTCATTCACATTGAGGCCCACGCCGATAATGGCATATTTCAGCAAGCTGCCCTCCAAAACGTTTTCAATCAAGATACCGCCAATTTTTTTATTGGCTGACAATATGTCGTTCGGCCATTTTATGGCAATTTTTTGGACTTTTAGATTATTTAAGGTCTGGACCAAGCCTAAAGAAACGGCCATGGAAAGCATAAATTGCCGCGACGCCGGAAGCGCGCCCAATGTCTTATAAAGACTGAATGTGAGGCTCTGGCCCGATTTAGAAACCCACGAATTGCCTCTTTGCCCCTGCCCGGCCCATTGGTTTTCGGTCACTGCCACCGTTTTGTCTGGCAGGAATGTTTCCTTGGCCATTTGCTTCAAATAGCTGTTGGTAGAGTCAATGGCAAGGAGTTTGATTAAGTTCAATTTGAGAATTTTGAGAATAATATTTCGTAATATGCGCAAAGGCACGTCAAGAAACAAAAAAGTAATAACTTTGCGCCAAAGAAAAGAAAAATAATTAATGCAGAAAACACAAGCAGAATTACCCCAAAAATCGGGATCAGACCAATTGATCGTAGAAGTGATAAGGGGTATTGAGGATGTAAAGGGGAATGATATTGAAATTCTGGACCTTCGGGAAATAGAAAACACCGTTTGTGACTATTTTATAATCTGCAATGGTACTTCCAACACGCATGTAAACGCCATTGTAAGTTCAGTGCAAAAATCCGTCAGTAGAAATCTCAAGGAAAAGCCGTGGCACGTTGAAGGCAGTGAAAATGCCGAATGGATCCTTATGGACTATGTGCACGTGGTAGTGCATGTATTTCAGAAGCACATCCGTGAGTTTTATGATATTGAGGGGCTTTGGGGCGATGCCAAATCGGTTAAAATAGAAACAACACACTAAAAAACAGAAGATTGCCTTATGGCCGAAGAAAACAAAAATAAAAAGAACGAATCAAGAAGGCCCAGGCCCAATTATTATTGGATCTATGCGGCCATTATCCTATTGTTTTTCGGCATCCAGATCTTTGGGGGCGGTAGCTGGTCGCAGCCTGCCAAGACCAACCAGGCGCAGTTTGAGGAGTTTCTCCGCAACGGCGACGTAAAAAAAGTGGATGTCATCAACAAAAAAATCGCCAAGGTCTACCTAACCGATGAAGCCAAGCAAAAGGCCATTCATTCCAAAAAAGACAACCTTCCTTCCTTTATGGAACCGGGCCCCAACGATCCGGATTATCAGTTTGAGTTTGGCGACCTGCAGTTGTTTCAAAAGGATTTTCAGGAAATCAAAGCCAAGAACGACCTCTCTACTACCCTAAACTTTGATACCGAATCAAACGTATGGGGCGATATCTTTATGGGTATCCTGCCCTTTATCATCATCATTGCGATATGGATTTTCATAATGCGCCGTATGTCTGCCGGGGCTGCCGGTGGTGCAGGGGGCCAATTGTTTAATATCGGCAAATCCAAAGCCAAGCTTTTTGATGAAAAGACCGATATAAAAACTTCCTTTAAGGATGTTGCGGGACTGGAAGGCGCCAAAGAGGAAGTGCAAGAGATTGTAGATTTCCTTAAAAATCCTGACAAATATACCTCCCTGGGAGGAAAAATACCCAAAGGAGCCCTTTTAGTAGGACCTCCGGGTACGGGTAAAACCCTTTTGGCAAAGGCCGTGGCCGGAGAGGCCAAGGTTCCGTTTTTCTCGCTATCGGGCTCAGATTTCGTTGAAATGTTTGTAGGGGTGGGCGCCTCCCGCGTACGCGATCTCTTTAAACAGGCCAAAGACAAGGCACCGGCAATTATCTTTATTGACGAGATAGACGCCATTGGCCGGGCAAGGGGCAAGAGCAACTTCTCCGGAAGCAATGACGAGCGCGAAAACACCCTAAACCAATTGCTTACCGAAATGGACGGATTTGGCACCAATACCAACGTGATTGTATTGGCCGCCACCAACCGGGCCGACGTCCTGGACAAGGC
>CAYSLM010000177.1:502-3218 GCA_964431895.1 uncultured Aequorivita sp. | reverse complement strand
TGGCACCTGCCTTTAATCATTCAAGGTCCAAATTAGGGCTTTCTCCTTTGTGGCCCTGAAAATGGTGTTGTGCCTTTCATTTGGTTCGTCTGAATATTTCCATACGAGTCCCCGGTCTGCCTGGTTTAATTTTTCAGCCAGTTCCCTGGTGTAAGGCGAAATATCTGCTGCACTGGAACCTGCAACCCAAAGTTTCTTTTTTTGTTGGTAGTTTTCCTTTGCGAGCGACTCAAAATTTTTGACCAAATACTGTTCGTTGTACCATAAAGCCGGATCCATGGCTATATAGTAGTCAAACATATCGTTATCCAAAAGAAAGGTTTCTATCACAAATATTCCTGCGGCAGATTCCCCAATAATGGCCCTTTTATCCTCCGTTCTGTATTTACTGTCAATTTCATTGAAAAGTTCATTTTTAATAAACGCTCTGAAATTATTTGAGCCCCCTGGATTGGGCACGTATTTTAGGTCGTATTCAATTTCCGTAGGGCCCGATAAATCTCTTCTCCGTTCCGTATTTTCTATGCCCACCAAGATATACGGCGGGATTTTATTTTCCTTGATCAACTTGGCCAAAGTATTGGCTATGTGGGGGAAGTCCTCCTTTATTCCCCCGTCTGGCATATAAAGCACCGGAAAACCGCCAGTCGATTCGTGATAATTTGGTGGCGTCCAAACATTGATTACCCGGTCTTCATTCACAAATTTTGAATTGATTGTTATACTGTCGTGTTTCGGAATTGGGTCGTTATAGGTAATTCCCTTGTTTTTGCAGCTGATCGTCAAAATTGAGATGAAAAGAAAGTAGATTGGTTTGTTCATCTTGGTTGGATTTTTTTTAAATAAGTGCCAAAGGCAGCCCGCACAAAACCGCCTTCGGTTTTCCTTAAAAGTAAAGAATATTTTAACAGCGGGGATAGTGTTTTTTAAAAAAACTTTGCAAAGGGTGATTTTTCCGGGCTCCAGGACAAAAATAGAACCCGCCACACAGTGGTCGTGCTATTTTATTGAAGAAGTCTTTCATTAAAGCATTGCGGAAGCTTTGGTGTGTCTCCGCCCTTATTGGCCTTTCCCTAAAGCCGATTCCCGCTTTCTAAAGCTACAGAACAAAAAATTCTGCACCGTGCCAAAAGGGGTATTATGGTCAACGGTTTTGCACTCAATCTTTTCAAAATCTCCTTTCAGCCGCTCGGGCAGGGAGGTTTCGGAATATTGCCTTATGGCTATGCCACTGCACTTTTTTGGGCCCTGTTCGGAAAAGGTGCCTATTACCAGTACGCCCTGCGCCCTTATATACTGCCGGGCCGTTTGCAGGTAGTTGGAAATATCGGCCTCCTCGGTCAAAAAGTGGAAGGCGGCCCGGTCGTGCCAAATATCGTATTTCTCGCTGGGGGTAAAGGCTGCGGCATCGGCAACTATCCAGGTCACGTTCTTGGCCCTTTCGCCCAGGCGCTGTTTGGCCCGCTCTATGGCAAGGGCCGAGATGTCGAGAACCGTAATATCGCTATATCCCAAATCGAGCAAATGGTCCACCAAAAAACTATCGCCCCCACCCACGTCTATCACTTTGGCGGTGGTTGGCAACTGCAGTTCCCTAAAAAAGTACAGGGAGGTTTCCGGGATGGGCTGGTACCAACTCACCTCCTTCAGCTCCTTGGTCTGGTAGATGGTTTTCCAATGCTTTTTCCGGTCAAATTTTTCCATAGGTTTATGTTTTCTGCGGTACGGGCTTTATTTCCTTCCTAAAAGTAAGGAATATTTTAAACTGTACAGGCCAGGGAGACCCCCCACCCGTAACCGCCCATACCGTCCGATAAAATTATTCGGTCGCCTAAAAGCCAAACCTATAAAGCCGTGCGGAAAGTTTCTTAATCATAATCTTCATTTGTAAAGTAATAACCCGAAATACCATAAGTGCCCCCTCTTTTAAATTTTAAGGGATACCCTCTCCAAATGTTTCCGTTTCAGTCCTGGCTCGTGTCTTTTGGCCCGTGACTCGTAGCTCCTGGTTCCTGGTTCCTGGTTCTTGATTCATGGTTCCTGGCTCCTGGCCCTTGGCTCCAAACCCACCCAGCCATTAATCCCCAAGTGCCCGCAAGGTGCTATCGCATCTTTCCCCATCATAATATTATTCCAAAACTGCCTTAAACAGTCCACTCTCTTCCTGAACGGCATCAAATAGGGTCATGGAGGATCTGAGTTTTAGGTCGTCGGGACTTCCCAACACCTCATGGGCAGATTTGTTCCCAAGCGATAGAAATGCCTGGGTGATTTCCAAAAGCCGTGGCCCCAGGATGGGATGTTTAAAATATTCCCTCGCTTCCTCCTTGCTATTGATGGCGTATTTTATTGAGGTAGGGCTCTGCCCCAGCCCGCGGTACTGAGGGAAGATAAACCACATCCAGTGGCTGGTCTTCTTGCTCCTTTTGATTTCGCCCAAAGCCCTTGGGTAGGTATTGGCCTGGGCACTGACGAATCTTTTTAAATTGAATGTATCCTCCATATATTGTCATATCTCCAGCGACCGTCCCCGGTTTTCTTCCTAAAAGTAAAGAATATTTAATTTTTTTTCCGCAGGCTACAGGCCAAGCCATCAAGAACTTCCCTGGGCCGCCATTTGCCCCATCCCCTATCCAGGTGGCATCGGGCAATTAGGTTTTCCCCCGCCCTAAAAGATTTTTTCAAAGGCGTGGTAAACGGCATTGTGCAGGGCATC
>CAYSLM010000177.1:0-492 GCA_964431895.1 uncultured Aequorivita sp. | reverse complement strand
CATCGCCATGTGTCCTGTTCTCCATAAATTCGTAAAACACGGCGGTGTTCTGCGGCCTGTTGTTTTTTAGCTTTTCATACAATTCCCTCGCCGTGCGCTCCATGACCTCGCCCTCCTTTCCGCCGGCTATATATATCGATTTGTCGGAATGGTAGGCTGTGGGCTCCTCGTCCAACAACCGCTCATCATCCCACCATAAACTGGGGCTTACAATAATATAGTTGTCAAACAGATCGGGCTTTTTAAAGAGGATTTCCGTGGCCAGCAGCCCGCCAAAGGATTGCCCTATAAGGGTCCTGCCTTCCGTGGTTCTATAGGCGGCATTGACAAACGGCTGCAGCTCCTTTTCCAAAAAGGCCATAAACCTTGCCGATTGGCCCGAGCTGGGGAATTCCTTTTGGTCAAGGGCATTTTGGGAGGGGTAGGTAAAATCCCTTTTCCTGTCCACATTGCCTATTCCCACCACAATAGATTCCGGCACCATTTTTATCC
>CAYSLM010000176.1:0-3503 GCA_964431895.1 uncultured Aequorivita sp. | reverse complement strand
TGGGAAACATCCTTTTTAAATTCCCTTTCAAAATTCCAGCCAGCCATTGCCAACAGGGCTATAATCAGCACGATCAAGTTGATGATGGTACCGAATTTTGCGTCCTGCCAATTCACAAAAATCAAAACCTGTGATACTACTACCGCGGCTATGGCGATCCAAAACCAAAGGTTGCTTTTTAACAGAAATAGAATTCCTATCGTTATAAAAGTCAAGGCCACCGCGAGCCATAAAAGACCTTGCGGTTTTGAGAAATTTTGTGACAATTGTGAAATTTCGGCGAAGCCAAAAGCCTTAAAAAAGCCCATTAAATGGATGAGCCCGTGCACGAGAAGAAGGATGGCAACTAAAATTTTCATTTTGTATCGGTGATTGGTTTCAACAGAATTCTTTTTCGCCATTTCACTCCTTCATACCAGAGCACACTTCCCGCACCCAGCGCGATACTTATTAGAATTTGAGTTATGGCAAGCCTTTCAAATTGAAAAAATTTAGTAAATGGAGGCACAAATAAAAGCAAGAGCGTAATGCCCACGGTAATGCCCACGATTATTGGCACCAAGTTATTTTTATATTTAAAAGTGGTGATAATAGAGTAGATAAAAGAGCGGTTTACAAAGGTCAGCACAATGTTTGCGGTTATGAGGGCGGTATATACCATAGTTCGGGTTATCGCTTCATTTGCGCCATTGCCTACAGCAATTTGATATACCGCAAGCACGCCGGCCGTAATCGCCAATCCTTGGACAATACTGGTGAAAAGCTCGTTCCAATTAAAAAAGGTGCTGGAAAAAGGCCGGGGTTTTTGAAGCATGGAATCCTTTTCCAACGGTTCGTTTTCATAAACTATCGAGCAGGTGGGGCCCATTATCAATTCCAACAAAATAACGTGTACGGGCGTGAAGATATTGGGATAAACCCACCCCAAGACCAAGGGGATAAAAACGGTAAGAATGATGGGGATGTGTATCGAAATAATGTACTGAATCGCCTTTTTAAGGTTGGAATATATTTTTCTGCCCATCGCCACGGCATCAACCATTTTGGAAAGGTCGTCATTTACAAGAATCAACGAAGCGGATTGTTTGGCTATTTCGGTGCCCTTCTTCCCCATAGCCACCCCTATATTTGCGGCCTTTAGCGCCGGGCCGTCGTTTACGCCATCGCCCGTCATCGCCACAATGTGGCCCTGTGCTTTTAGGGCGTTGATTATTTTAAGTTTCGCTTCTGGAAACATGCGCGCAAAAATATTTTTTTCCGAAGTGATCTTTGCCAGTTCCGAATCGCTCAGATGCACAAGGTCATCGCCCGAAATAACTTCCCCAGAGCCCCTGAAATTTACCTTTTTGGCAATGGCTGCAGTGGTTTCGGCAATATCGCCGGTAATGATTTTAACCGCAATGCCCGCATTGTAAAAATCCTGGAATACTTTTGAAATGTTCCCCTTCGGCGGATCGTAAAAAGCGACGAGGCCCTTAAATTCAAACTTGAAATGCTGTTGCTTTTTTGGCCAGTCAGTTCCTTCAAAATTTGAAATTCCCACGCCCAAAACCCGATAACCCTGGGCTGCCAGATCCGTTATTGTCTTTTTTAAAATTTCCTTTTCACTATCACTTAAACCTGAAACTGCCATCAAAGCTTCGGGCGCGCCTTTGGCAGCGATGATTCTGTCGCCCCTGTCATTTTCAAAAATATGGGTCATCATCGGGGGTTTGCCCCCCAAAGGATATTCGTGGACCATTTTGAAATTGGGTCTTTCATCGTTTTCAGTAATACTTTCATAAAAACGGTGCAGCGATTGCTCCATGGTATCAAAAGGAATGGGCTCGCTGGCCCACATGGCAGTAATAATGAGTTCCTTTTCACTGGCGGAAAGCACTTCTTTTACCGAAGTGATCTTATCGGTCTCCAGTGTGAAAATTTTATCGAGCCGCATTTTATTCTCCGTAATCGTTCCGGTCTTGTCCACACAGATTATCGTGGCACTACCCAGGGATTCCACGGTTTTCATCTGTTTTACGATCACGCCCATATTCATCAGCCGCCACGCGCCAATGGCCATAAAGGTGGTAAAGGCCACCGGGATTTCCTCCGGCAAGATGCTCATGGCAAGAGTAAGCGCCTTTAACAGGCTGTCCAAAACGTCTTCGGAATTGTAATAATTGATGCCCCAAACCAAAAGAAAAACCACCGCTCCGGCGATTACCATCTTTTTTACAAAATTGTTTATCTGGAGTTCGAGCGTCGATTTTTCGGAAGAAATATCCTCTATGCTCTTCCCTATTTTGCCGACCTTGGTTTGGTTGCCTATTGCGGTTATTTCGGCAATGGCAAGGCCGCCCCCCACTTGGGTGCCCATATAAATTTTGTTGTCTGCGGAATTTGCGTCTTTTTCAACCGAAAAGGATTCCCCCGTTAAAATGGATTCGTTTACCGAAAAGTCGTTGGAATGGACGATAATGCCATCGGCCACAATGGTTGAACCTTCCTCGACCATTAAAAAATCGCCCACCACCACATCTTGGCTCATTATTTCAACCACTTCCCCATTGCGGATTACCTTACAGTGCGGTTGGGAGAGCTCCTTTAGTTTTTCGAGGGCGTTATGGGTTTTGGCATCCTGATAAAGTGAAATGGCAGCGACCAAAAGAATGGCGGCGGCGAGGAAAATACCGTCCCCCGTATTTCCGGTAAAAAAATAGAGTGTTGCGGCAACCAGCAATAAAATGACCATCGGCTCCTTTACCAAGCCCTTTATAGCCTCAAGAAAGTGGTTCTTCTTTTTTGATTCGAGAACATTGCTGCCGAATTTCTTCCGCGAAGCCAAGACCTCGGCATCGGTCAGGCCTTTTATGTTGAAGTTGGTTATGGGCATTTTTTGGAATGGTTTAGTTAAGCTTTAAAATTATGAATTTCCAGCCCATTCATTTATGATAACTATCATTTAAAAAAAG
This sequence comes from uncultured Aequorivita sp., assembly GCA_964431895.1. GTDB lineage: Bacteria > Bacteroidota > Bacteroidia > Flavobacteriales > Flavobacteriaceae > Aequorivita. The sequence goes on along the minus strand of CAYSLM010000176.1, from coordinate 549 downwards.
AAAATTTCCCAAAACGAGGTCTCGACTGCGCCTGCCTGCTCTCCGTAGGAAGGCAGGCTCGACCGGACATCGATATCACTAAAAATTTACAAAGGAATATTCCCGTGCTTCCTGTTTGGTCGCGGAACGTCTTTCGTTTCCAGCATTGCAAAGGCCTTCAGCAGTTTTCTGCGCGTTTCGCGGGGCTGGATTACCTCATCGATAAATCCGCGCTGTGCGGCCTTGAAGGGATTGGCAAATTTTTCGGCATATTCGGCTTCCTTTTCGGAAAGTTTCAATTCGGGGTTTTCCGCTTCTGAAATTTCCTTTCTGAAAATAATTTCGCTGGCGCCCTTGGCTCCCATCACGGCAATTTCAGCCGTTGGCCACGCGTAGTTCATATCGGCGCCAATGTGTTTGCTGTTCATCACGTCGTAAGCACCACCGTAAGCTTTTCTTGTAATTACCGTAACCCGCGGCACGGTCGCTTCGCTTAAGGCATAAAGCAATTTTGCGCCGTTCAGAATAATGCCGTTCCATTCCTGGTCCGTTCCCGGAAGAAAGCCCGGC
>CAYSLM010000175.1:0-3557 GCA_964431895.1 uncultured Aequorivita sp. | reverse complement strand
CCCCAACCTGAAACTTGCAACCTGAAACTTGCAACCTGAAACCTGAAAACTGAAAACTGAAACTTGCAACCTGAAACCTGCAACCTGAAACTTGCAACAATAAACAATAAACAATAAACAATAAACAACAAACAATAAACAACAAACAAATAATCATGATAAACAGATATATCCGTGCTATTGCCGGCACCTTCATTTTGATCAGCCTTTTATTGGCAGTATATGTAAACATCAACTGGTTGTGGTTCACGGGTTTTGTGGGCATCAACCTATTGCAGTCCTCTTTTACCCGTTGGTGCTTGATGGAGAAAATCCTCAAAAAGCTTGGTGTAAAGGACGAAGGGGACAGTTGCTGTGCTTAGCGAACCCTAAACATCAATAATAAGCCGTTGCCAGAAAAGAGCGCGGCTTTTTTTGTAAAAGGCAATTTTTCCCCAATTAGCTATCGCACTATGACATTAATCATTTCCAAAGCCATAAATAAGGGATATATTTGGAAATATTAACCAATACCACAGATCATGACCATAAACATCCAATACGTAAAAATGCCCAGCAGTGAGGCACTAAATGCCTTTGTGGAGAAGAAACTGGAAAACCTGGCCAAAAAATACGACTGGCTTATCCGTGCCGATGTGAGCTTTAAGTTGGAAAACAATGAATTTGGGAAAGGGAACATCTGCGAGATTGAACTGAGCGTGCCCGGTCCCAATCTCTTTGCCGCCTCTACCCATGACACCTTTGAGGGTGCGGCCAAACAGACCATAGCCGACCTCAACAGGCAATTGAAAAAGAGAAAGGCCAAAATGGTCTCCCATTAAAAAGAACAACGATGAAGAAAATATTAGTACCCGTAGATTTTTCAAAATATTCCGAATATGCCATGGAAGTGGCCGCGGCCATAGCCAAAAAGCACGATGCTGAAATCGTTGCCCTCCATATGATGGGCCTGAGCGATGCGGTGGTCACCAAAAACCAATCGCGGGAGGTCTTTGAGGCCATCTACTATATGAAATTGGCCGAAAAACAGTTTGCCGAATTTCTCGACAAGGATTTCCTAAAAGGCCTGAAGGTTACCGATACGGTCCACAATTATACCGTCTTTAGCGAGGTGAATGAGCTGGCCAAGGAAATGGAGATAGACCTTATAGTCATGGGTTCGCACGGGGCCACGGGGATGCGCGAGGTTTTTGTGGGCAGCAATACCGAAAAAGTGGTGCGCACCTCCGATATTCCAGTTTTGGTGATCAAGCACCGTCATAAAAACTTTAATCCGGAATTGGGCGTGTTTGCCTGCGATTTTCTCGAGAATGCTTCCGGCCCCTATCTTCGGGCCAAGAAGCTGTTCGGTATCTTGGGTATAAAGATGCAGTTGCTCTATGTAAACTTGGCGGGCGACTTTAGGAGTACGCGCGAGATAGAAAAACGCATCCTCAAATTTTTAAAGGACGTCAACGAACCCGATCCGTTGGAAACCCTGAACAAGGTGGTGCAATACAGCGATTATTCGGTAGAGGCCGGTATTTTTGCATATAGCCAGGTAAGCAATGCCGATATTATCGCCCTGCCCACCCAAGGGCGGCAGGGGCTGGCGCATTTCTTTTCCGGAAGCATAGGCGAGGACGTGGTAAACCACTCCGATCTGCCGGTAATGACTTTTAAAGTATAGTTAATTGCTATCGACAATCAATTAACGCTTAAAAGCAGGAATGCCAAATCTTGGGTTCCTGCTTTTTTTTATCGTTATAAAACCGTATTCAACGCAATTTCAATCATTTTTGAAAAACTGCCCTCGCGCTCATCGGCCGTGGTGCTGTCGCCGGTAATTAGGGAATCGGAAATGGTGAGGATGGCCAAAGCCTTTACCTTAAATTTTGCGGCAATGGTATAAAGTCCCGCCGCTTCCATCTCAACGCAGAGCACCCCAAAATCGGCCCATTTTTTATAGCTGTCAAAATTGTCCTCATAAAACTGGTCGCTGGAGAGCACGTTGCCGGCCTTGATATCGATATTGTTGTTTTTGGCATAGGTTACGGCCTTCATAAACAGGTCAAAATCGGCGGTGGGGGAATAGTCGCAGTTCACAAAACGGGTGTTGTTGATGCCCGAAGTAGAGGAGGCCGCCATCGCGATTACGATGTCACGGATATTGATACCCTGCTGGTAACTGCCCGCCGAGCCTACGCGGATCAGGTTTTTTGCGCCGTAGTCGTTGATGAGTTCGTGGCAATAGATCAGGGCCGAGGGAATGCCCATCCCCGTGCCTTGTACGGAAATAGGCTTTCCTTTAAAAGTTCCGGTATAGCCCAACATGCCGCGCACCTCGTTGTAGCATTTGGGGTTTTCGAGAAAGGTTTCGGCTATCCATTTAGCGCGCATGGGGTCGCCGGGCAATAGCACCGACTCGGCAATTTCGCCGCGTTTGGCTTCAATATGTGTGCTCATCTGTGTCTTTAATGTCTTTAATGTCTTTTGTGTCCTTTTTGTCCTTTTTGTCCTTTTGGTCTTCTATGTCTTTTTGGTCTTTTCGGGTTAGGGCGACAATCTCAATTCCGGAGGAAGTGCCAATCCGGGAAACGCCCAGGTCGATATATTTTTTTGCCGTAGCGGTATCCCGGATGCCGCCGGAGGCTTTTATTTTTAAACGGTGGCCCACTTCAGCAACCATTATCTTTACGGCTTCTTCGGTAGCCCCGCCCGTGCCAAAGCCGGTGGAGGTTTTTACAAATTCGGCCCCAGCTTTTTCGGCCAATTGGCAGGCGGTGCGGATTTCCCCTTCGGTTAAATAGCAGGTTTCCAAAATCACTTTTAAGATTCGGTTGCCGATGGCTTGCTTTACGGCTGCAATTTCAGCTTGTACTTCTGCCTGCTTTCCGGCTTTTAAGAAACCGACGTTCAGCACCAGGTCAATTTCATTGGCGCCGTCCTTTATGGCCTGTTCGGCTTCGCAGACCTTGGCCTGCTTACTCATGGCACCCAAGGGAAATCCTACCACGGCGGCAATTTTCACCTCGCTTGCTTTCAGTTGCTGTGCGGCCAGCGAAACGTAGCAGCCGTTTACGCAAACCGCAAAAAACCGGTAAGCTTTCGCTTCTTCGCAAAGCTTTACGATGTCTTCGGGGGTGGCGGTGGCTTTTAATAGGGTATGGTCTATATATTGGTTCAGGGCCATCAGTCTTTGTGTTGGTTGATTATGGAAACCAGTTGGTCTTTCTGCAATACGCCACTTTGTCGCCACAGTTGCTTTCCGTTTTTAAAGAGGATCATGGTGGGCACGCCCCGCACTTGGAATTGCGCGGCCAGCGGCTGGTTTTTGTCCACATCTATCTTTACGATCTTAACGGCATCGCCCAGTTCGTCCTTCACTTGCTTGAGGATGGGCGCCAGCATTTTGCAGGGACCGCACCAATCGGCAAAAAAGTCAACCAGTACGGGCGTTTCCGAATTTATTATGTCTTTGAAATTGCTTTTCATTTTCTGTAGTCGTTAGTCGTTAGTCTTTAGTCGTTAGTCTTTAGTCTGTAGTCCATAGTCCATAGTCCATATTTGATAAACTC
>CAYSLM010000174.1:0-3585 GCA_964431895.1 uncultured Aequorivita sp. | reverse complement strand
GCCCTTCGTCGGTGCGGTATTTGTTGATGGCTTGCAGGGCCTTTTCAACACCTTTTAGGATGGCCTTAAACTCCTGTTCGTCAATCTCCTCCCGCTCCGTTTTCAGGGCATCGGGCATGCGTACGGCCATTTTCAGCAATTCCACGGGGTCGCCGTTTACCACCTGCGCCAACTGTTTGATGTAATTGTTTACAACCGCCTCGTTTATCTGGGTGCTCACTTCCTCTCCGGTCACTTCAATATAGAGGGAAAAATCCACTTTGCCGCGCTGCAATGATTTGGCCAGCAGATCGCGGATTTCAAGCTCCTTTTCGCGGTAGGCCGAGGGTACGCGCGTATTCAGGTCGAGGCCTTTGCTGTTTAGCGATTTAATTTCAATGGTGATGGTTTTGGAGGGCAGTTGGACAACTTCCTTGCCGTAGCCCGTCATGGATTGGATCATATTCCTGATTTATTGATGGGCAAAGGTAGTAAAATAGTCTTTAGCGGGCAGTGGGTAGTGGGTAGCCCATCACAGTGGCCTACCCCTTCAGGAATTGCACGGTACGCGCCTCGCTGTAATACAACTTGTTGGTTTGGTGAAACCCCACGTGGCCACCGTATTTGGGCACTTCGAGATGCAGATTTTTCATTTTTGAAGCCAATTCCCTCGGGTAGCAGGCCTCGGAAAGGAAGCTATCATTTTCGGCATTTAAAAGTAGCACCGGAATTTTTATATTCGGAAGAAACTGCCGGCTGCTGTTTTTTTCGTAATAATCGTACGCATCCTTAAACCCGTGGGCCGGGGCGGTGTAGATGTCGTCAAAAGCCAGGAGCGAGGTGATTTGTCGCAATTCTGAAGGATTCATTTTTTCGGGGAAATCGCGCATCTTGGCCCGGTATTTTTTCCGAAGGTTTATAAGGAAGGATTTCCGGTACATCCAGTTTGAAAATTGGTTCAACGACTCCAAGGAACCTTTCAAATCCAATGGCGTGGAAATGGCGACGGCTTTTTTTATTTCCTTCGGAAAAGCGTTGCGCTCGCCCAAATATTTCAATAGCAGATTGCCGCCCAGACTGAAACCTACCAGCGCCATTTCGCTGTATTTGTCCTTTTTCAGAATAGCCTGGATTACCGCTTCCAGGTCGTCCGTCTTTCCTGCGTTATAGGATTGGTAAGAAAGATTGGGCTGCCCACTGCAGCCGCGCAAATTTACCGCCGCCACATCCCAGTCGTTCTGGTTCAGGATATGGGCCTGTCCTTTCATATAGGTGCGCTGGGCGTGGCCTTCCAGCCCGTGCAACAGGATGGCCGCTTTGCGGGGAAGTTTTTCGGCAAACGACCAATCGATGTCCAAAAAATCGCCATCGGGCGTGGGTATGCGCTCCCGCTCTTGCACCACTTGGGGCGCGGGCCGCAATTTTGCCGAATAAACCGTGGCAAGGTGTGCGTTCCTAAAGGGAAGTAACGGCTTGTAAATACTGCTAACGAGCGGCATGGTACGAGGTGATTTTTAACAGAAACTAAACGAATTTATTATGCTTGCATAACAAAGTTAGATTAAATTTGTAAAAAAATTGAATATGTACACCAAAGAGTTTGAAATACGCTGGAGCGATGTAGATGCCAACCGCCACCTTCGCAACAGTGCCTACATAGACTTTATGAGCCACACCCGTATGAGCTTTTTTATGGAAAGCGGGTTAGACTTGACCAATCTTTCCAAACAAAACATCGGGGCAGTAGCCTTTCATGAGCATATGTATTATTTCCGTGAGTTTTTTCCGGGCAAACCCGTTACGGTCACCATGCAGTTAAAAGGCCTATCGGCCGATGGCATGTACTTTGAATTTCTTCACAATTTTTATGACGTAAACGGAAAAAACTGCGCCCGTTGCGAAATGATGGGCGCCTGGATCGATCTGGAAAGCCGAAAGCTCACCGCCCTACCCGATGAACTTTACAAAAAATTTGAAGTTTTGGATAAAACCAAAGATTTCAAAGTGCTCACCAAGGAAGATACCCGAAAGTATGACCAACGTCCCGAAGATCTTGAGGTGGTGTCACCTTAGGCGTAGCACATGCTTGCGCTTTTTGGTGGTAAGGTAAACCCCCGTAAATATCAATGCGGCAGCACCTATGCGTAGGGCATTGAGCGTATCGGCCCCCACGATAATGGCAAACACAGTAGCCACCACGGGCTGCAGGTAAATAAATACACCTACCGCGGATGGGCTCAATTGCTTTAATGCAAATATATTGAACAGGTAGGTCAAAAAGGTGGTAGCCACCACCACAAAGGCCATCTGCCCTAATTCGGAAAGCCCCAGACTGCCCCAAGAAACTTCGGTAAGTTGCGAGAAACCAATGGGCAGGTTGATAAAAAAAGCAATTAAAAAGAAAAATTTAAGCAAGGTTACCGGTTTATATTTGGCAACCAAAGGTTTTACCAAGATCAGGTAAAACGAATAGGAAATGGCATTGAGCACAAACAGCAGGTTGCCCAGCGGAATGTTGGGCGCATTGCTCTGTGTTTTTTCCTGAAACAGAATCAGCACCAGGGCCCCCGTAAGGCCCAAAAATATGCCTGCCGTTTTTAACCAGGTAATGCGCTCCCGTAGGATGAGGGCCGTAAGCAACAGCAACAGCACCGGCGTGATGGTCATAGAAACGGCACTGTTGATGGGGGTAGAAAGGCTTAACCCCTTAAAGAACATCAACATATTGAGCACCATTCCAAATACGGCACAGGCGAAGATGCGCAACCAATCGCTGGTTTCAATTTTTTCAGCTTTTGAAAACAGACTTAGTATCCAAAATAAAAGGGCGGCGCCGCCCACCCGTACCACGATAAACCCATACGGCTGTATCACGTGAGGCATCAGGCCCTTGGCCACGGTGTGATTGATGCCGTAAATAGTCTCGGTGGCCGTGGCGGCCATAAAAGCAAAAATACGTTTGTCCATGGATCAATTGGAGTGAATGGATTTCTTGGCCGCGGCAACCGTTTTTGGGCTTCCGCCAATAAAAATTTCGTCGTTGTTTACAATTACGGGGCGTTTCAGAAAAGTATAATGCTCCAGGATCAGGGCCTTATAGTCTTCCTCGAGTAAGTTTTTTTCCTTTAGGTTTCGCTCTTGATACAGCTTGGCCCTGCGGCTAAAAAGGGCTTCATAGCTTTCGGCCAGGTTAAAGAGCTCCTCCAATTCTTCCTCTGTAATACCCTGCACTTTCAAGTCCTGCCTAATAAATGAGGCAGGTAGTTCCACTTGGTCCATGACTCTCTTGCAGGTACTACAATTATTTAGGAAATACACTTTTTTCATCACATCGGCAATTAATCGATTCTTAAATAGGGTTGGGCATCGCTCCGTGCTATCCTCAGCTCGATGGGGCCATCGGCATAGCTGGCTATATCGTATTGGTTGTAAACAAAAATCAGGCTGTCCTGGGTAACGCCTACGCTTTCGGGCAACGAAAATGAACCATCCTCAAACCAAAACCCGGTATCGTTAATGGATTGGGTGGCCGGTATATTTTGTTGATTCCTGAATTTCCTTTCGGCAAAGGAAAGAAATTCTACCTTATTCCTAAACAGATCGTCA
>CAYSLM010000173.1:0-3587 GCA_964431895.1 uncultured Aequorivita sp. | reverse complement strand
AAGGAGCTCGAACTGGTAGGTGTGGGGTACCGCGCTACCAACCAGGGCCAAAAACTTGATCTGGCCATCGGTTTTTCACACAATATCGTGATGGACATAGCCCCTGAGGTCAAGGTTGAAACGGTTTCGGAAAAAGGGAAGAACCCCATTGTTAAATTGACCTCGCATGACAAGCAGTTGGTAGGCCAGGTAGCCGCAAAGATCCGTTCCTTCCGTAAGCCAGAACCTTACAAAGGAAAAGGTATCAAGTTTGTAGGCGAGCAGTTAAGAAGAAAAGCAGGTAAATCGGCTTAATATTAAAATATTCTGAATTCATAATTCATAATTCACAATTCAAAAAATGGCATTATCAAAATACGAAAGAAGAGCACGCTTGCGCAAGCGAATCAGGAAAACGGTCCACGGAAGTGAGAGCCGTCCACGCTTGGCCGTTTTCAGGAGCAACAGGGAAATTTATGCCCAGATCATTGACGATGTGAGCGGAAAAACCATCACGGCTGCGTCATCTAGAGATAAGGATATTGACGCCTCAAACACCAACAAGGTAGAGGCGGCAAAAATGGTAGGAAAAGCACTTGCCGAAAAAGCCTTGAAGGCCGGTGTAGAAGCCATCGCCTTTGACCGCGGCGGATACCTATACCACGGAAGAGTTAAATCATTAGCTGAAGGTGCACGTGAGGGTGGCCTCAAATTCTAAGCAATATTATGTATCAAGATTATAAAAACGTAGAATTAGTAAAGCCGGGAGGTCTTGACCTTAAAGACCGCTTGGTAGGTGTACAACGTGTAACCAAAGTGACCAAAGGGGGCCGCGCCTTCGGGTTTTCAGCTATAGTGGTTGTGGGCGACGAGAAAGGTGTAGTAGGCCACGGGCTGGGTAAATCAAAAGATGTGGCCAGCGCTATTGCCAAGGCCATTGAGGATGCCAAGAAAAATTTGGTGCGTATCCCACTTAACAAAGTTACCCTCCCGCACGAGCAAAAAGGCAAATACGGTGGGGCACGCGTAAACTTGATTCCCGCGGCGCCCGGTACCGGAGTAATCGCTGGTGGGGCGGTGCGTGCCGTACTTGAATCATTGGGCGTGCACGACGTACTTTCAAAATCACAGGGGTCATCAAACCCACACAACGTGGTAAAGGCAACTTTTGATGCACTTTTGCGCCTGCGCAGTGCGCAGACCATAGCCGACCAACGTGGAATCTCCCTTGACAAAGTTTTCAACGGATAAAAAACACAACAATGGCAAAGATTAGAGTAACAAAGATAAGAAGCGTCATAAAACGCCCACAGAACCAAAAAAGAACCATGGAAGCCCTGGGCCTACACAAAATAGGACAGACCGTGGAGCACGAAGACACGCCAAACATTCTTGGTATGATCAACAAAGTAAATCACTTGGTTTCGGTAGAAACCCTTTAAGAGAAAAGCAAACAAATGGATTTAAGTAACTTACAACCCGCCGCAGGTTCGGCGAAAAACAAAGGCAAGCGAGTAGGTCGCGGACAAGGTTCCGGGAAAGGCGGCACAGCCACCCGTGGACACAAGGGAGCAAAATCACGCTCTGGTTATTCCAAGAAACTCGGCTTTGAAGGTGGCCAGATGCCACTGCAACGCCGCGTGCCCAAATTTGGGTTTACAAATATCAACCGCAAGGAGTATAAAGGTATCAACATTGATACCCTACAACAACTGGTAGATGACAAGAAAATAAAAGATGCCGTAGATGCAGAAACCTTGGTAGGTTTGGGTCTTGCCAGAAAAAATGAAATGGTAAAGATCTTGGGAAGGGGCGAGATAAAGGCAAAACTTAAAGTATCAGCCCACAAGTTTACTGCCTCGGCAAAAGAAGCTATTGAAGCTGCCGGAGGCGAAGTAGTAACACTGTAACACTAGCCAAGGATGAAATTTATCGATACCTTAAAGAATGTTTGGAAAATAGAAGAACTGCGCAACCGCATTATTCTTACCCTGGGAATGCTTCTGGTGTACCGTTTTGGCGCCCAAGTGGTGCTTCCCGGGATAGATGCCGATATGTTGGCACAGTTTGCAGGTAAATTCAATGCCGGTGGTATTGGTGGATTGCTCAACGCATTTACTGGCGGGGCTTTTGCCAACGCCTCTGTATTTGCCTTGGGTATTATGCCCTATATTTCGGCCTCTATTGTGGTGCAGCTTATGCAAATAGCCGTACCCTACCTGCAAAAGCTTCAAAAGGAGGGCGAGAGCGGCCGTAAAAAAATCAACCAGATTACCCGCTGGCTTACCATTGGTATCTGTTTGGTGCAGGCCCCCAGTTATTTGGCCGGGCTTCCCGCTATGGGCGTACCCGCAGAAGCCTTTGTAATGGGACAGAGCTTTATGTTTTACTTTTCATCGGTAATCATTTTGGTAACTGGTACCATTTTTGCAATGTGGCTGGGTGAAAAAATTACCGATAAGGGTGTGGGCAACGGAATTTCCATCCTTATTATGGTGGGAATCATCGCCCGCTTGCCGCAATCCTTTGCCCAGGAATTCGTTTCCAGGGTAATGGAATCTAACGGCGGGCTCATTATGATCCTTATAGAGTTGGTTATTTGGTTTGTAATCATTATGTTGTCGGTAATGCTGGTTATGGCGGTTCGCAAGATACCCGTGCAGTATGCCAGAAGAACGGCAAGTGGCGGTTACGAAAAGAATATTTTCGGCGCACGCCAGTTTATCCCTTTAAAGCTCAACGCCTCTGGGGTAATGCCTATAATCTTTGCACAGGCCATTATGTTTGTGCCGGCTGCCGTGGCAAGTATCGGGATGTTCTCTGAAAGCGAGACGGCCCAGGCCATCCAGGCCAATTTTAGCGACATCTTTGGATTTTGGTACAATTTGGTATTCGCAATTTTGATTATCATCTTTACCTATTTCTATACCGCTATCACCGTGCCTACCAATAAAATGGCGGACGACCTCAAGCGCAGCGGTGGGTTTATTCCCGGCATTAAGCCAGGCACCCAGACCGCCGAATTTCTTGACAGGATCATGTCGCAGATTACCCTTCCGGGGTCTATCTTCTTGGCATTGATCGCCATTTTCCCGGCTTTTGTTGTTAAGCTTATGGGCATCCAGCAAGGTTGGGCGCTGTTTTACGGCGGTACCTCCCTGCTCATTATGGTAGGTGTGGCCATTGACACCATGCAGCAGATCAATTCATATCTGTTGAACCGTCATTACGATGGCCTGATGAAGAGCGGCAAAAACAGAAAGGCCGTAGCCTAAACAAGTCACCGGTTTTCAGTGGCAGTTGGCAGTAACAAAGAATAACAATAAAAAATAAACAATAATATTAAATGGCAAAGCAACCCGCAATAGAACAAGATGGAAGTATAGTGGAAGCACTATCAAACGCAATGTTCCGTGTGGAACTGGAAAACGGTCACATTGTAACCGCACACATTTCTGGTAAAATGCGAATGCACTATATAAAATTATTGCCAGGTGATAAAGTGAAACTGGAAATGAGCCCGTACGATTTAACGAAAGCAAGAATAACATACAGATATTAATACAACGGACCTCACGGTTCATTGAACAATAAATAAACAAAGAAGA
>CAYSLM010000172.1:0-3672 GCA_964431895.1 uncultured Aequorivita sp. | reverse complement strand
GTGTACCACAGCGATGGGGCCGGTACCTGGACTTACGCCCAAACTTTTTCGGCCCCCGATCCCAACAATGGGGCTGAATTTGGCGGCGGCGCAAAAATTACCGATACCCAACTGGTGATCGCTGCCGGCAGGGCAAATGTAAATGGCATTGAAAGGGCTGGCGCATTGTATGTGTACCGTCTAAACGGAAATAGTTGGGACTATGCTACCAAACTTACGGCCACTGATTATAGCGCCGATGCAAAGATGGGCATGAACCCCACCTCCCTCGCCATGGAAAACGATATTGTGGTAGCGGGCGCCCCGGGTGAAAATGGATGGACCGGCAGTGCGTATGTCTTTGAAAAATCGGCAGGGGTCTGGGCCCAATCCCAAAAGCTGTTGAACCCAACTTCCCAGTCAGGTGGCAGTTTTGGCATAGGCATTGCCCTCGATGGCGACTACCTGGTTGTAGGCGCAAACGAAGAGGATGGCACCAAGGGAGCCGCCCATATTTACACCAAAGATGGGAATGGCACCTGGAACCATTTACAGAAAATAGCCGCCACCGATGGGAGTCCACAAGCATTTTTCGGAAGCTCCGTGAGCATAGACAACGGCCGTATTGCCGTGGGGGCCTATGGAGACAACGGAAATAGGGGAGCTACTTATATTTTTGAGGACGACGGGACGGGAAACTGGGTGCAGACCGATAAGCTGACCGCGTCATCACCCTCCAATGAGGCCATGTACGGGTGGAACTGTAAAATACAGGACAACAATTTGGTAGTTGCCGCCCCCCATGCTTACGGTTTGGAAGAAGGGGAGGTATATTTTTATCAAAAAGATGAAGGAACATGGAATGAGGTCCAAAAAGTGGAGAGCCAGGACCTGGCCCCAGAGGATTTCTTTGGATGGAATATAGAAATGCATGACGACCAATTGATAGTGGGTGCGCCCTGGGAAGACGAGGACGCCAATGGCCAGAACACCATGGATCGTGCCGGTTCGGCCTATATCTTTAAAAATCCATCCCTGGGAATAAACGAGAGCGACACCATGGCCCAACTCAATGTTTACCCAGTACCGGCCAGGCAACAGCTCACCATTTCATCACTCGGCAAGTTGGCAGGTATCGCCGTGGTCAACCAACTGGGGGCGGTTGTGAAGGAGCAAACCCCCATAAACGGCAACACCTATGTTTTGGATGTTTCAAGCTATGCCACGGGAATTTATTTTCTGCGAATCGAATCGGAACAAGGGGAAACCACCACTAAAAAGATCGTTGTCTCCAACTAAAGGATAAAATCCCCCACGTATTTTTCAGAAACCTCTTTTGGGCCCCGGTTGAATATTGATGGCCAGTTCGCTGTGCGAAAAATAAAATATTCAACCTGCCCAAAAGAAATCTTCTTTTAGCTGCCCCTGTAATTTCCAAGATATAAGACCTTGCTTTTTGACATAGTAGATTTTTATACTGATTTGATGGTGGCCGAAGACCTGAATTTCCCCTTATCAAAACTCTTCCCTAAATGGAGATCCGGGCAAGGGGAAGGATCATTTTTGGGGATGGTTAATGTTTATTCAGTATTTGACAATTTCCCGACCCCCGTCCCCTAAATTCCCGAAGGGGACTTATTCTGTTATTGGCTAATGGTTCATGGTTAATTTGGTATTCGATATTCAATATTCGATATTTGCTAGAGCAGAGCAAGCATAATTCAGAATTCAGTATCCAGGCCGAAACCCCACGAAAATTTCCCCGGCCCTAAAGGGAGTTTTCGTGGGGTTTCGCCAATATTGCGAATTGGAAGGTTGGGTATTTTGGGTTTTATCCCATTTATTAAAACCAGTTTTAATTATCGTTATATTTAATTAAATTTTTTCAATGGGAAAATTTTATCCTTCATATCAACACGGAATGTTCAAGGGTGCTCCTACGAGTAGCTTTGTCAAAGCTCTGGTCCTTAGGAGAAATATGACCCCTGCCGAGAAATTTCTTTGGGAAAAATTAAGAAATAAAAAGTTCCAGGGATTGAAGTTTAGGAGGCAACATCCCTTGCACTTATATATCCTGGATTTTTACTGTCATACGCTCCAATTGGGAATTGAGATTGACGGCACATATCATAATGCTCACGATCAAAAATTGAACGATGAGCAAAGAACTCGGGCCCTTCAAGAGTTGGGGGTAACTATCATCCGCTTTGCCAATTTTGATATTGTGAACCATATCGATAAGGTGTTAATCGAATTAGAAGAAGTTATCCAAAAGCTTAAAAATAATTGTTAGACCAATAAAAATTCCCCAAACCCTCACCCTTTAGGGCCGGGGCAAAAGGGTTTGGGGAATTTTTCGTTCGGGGTGTTTTTTGTGGATATAGCTTCGGAAGCCGAAACCCCACGAAAATTTCCCCGGCCCTACGGTGTGCCCTTGGGGCAAAGGGAGTTTTCGTGGGGTTTCTCTATTTGCTTCTATAAAGTTCTCCAAAAAACAACAACCCTTCACCCCTCAAGAGCCAAGAACCAAGAGCCAGGACCCAAGACCAATGTATAATGTCTAATGACTAAAGACTAAAGACCAGAGACCAGAGGTTAGAGACTAATGACTAATGATTAATGACTGCCCACTCACTACTCACTACTCACCAATCACAAATCCCTATGACTAAAGACTAGCGATTCACTATTCACTCATCACCACTATCAACTAACGACTACCGACTAAGGACTAATGACTTTTTCCCTGCTCTTTATTTTGTGCTCCTTTATCTCATGTTTCATATCTTTTCTATCTTTATAGGAAAATAAAAATCATGTCCATGGAACTGAAATTCCAGACCAAAGAAGAGAGCAATCTTCAGCAGGAGGAGGAGTTTATCAAACTATCCAAGGCGGAAAGGGTATGGCGGTTTTTTGAGTTGATGCAAAAAAACAAGGCCCTGCCGCGAAAATCTCTTGGGAAGGAAAGCAAAAATTTTTTGATCCATATCCAATTGCCATGAACCCCGACTGGAACACGGCCATTGAAGAATTTGTCATGCACTCGGCCAAACACGGGGTCAGGATGCTAATGGTGGGTGGGGCGGCGGTCAACTTCCACGGCTATCAGCGCCACTCGGCCGATGTGGATTTCTGGATCGATACCACCGAGGAAAATTTCAAAAAGTTGGTGGCCGTGTTCCGCGAAATGGATTATGATATAGACGATTTTCCCGGCGCGGTAAAGGCTGGGCAACAAAACATCTCGGTAAAATTTTCCCCCGCCGATTTCAACCTGGAGCTCATTACCAATTTTTCCGTCAATAAAACATTTGAGGAGGCCTTTTCACAAAGCGAAACCGTTACGCTGGAAAAGAACGGCAAAACCTTGATCTGGCGGGTCATTTCCTTGGATGATCTGATCGTGAGCAAATTAAAGTCCGGCCGTCCCAAAGATTTATTGGATGTGCAGCAACTTCAAAGAAAGAATAGGGAATAGTTTTTAGGTGGTAGTCTTTAGTTGGTAGTCGGTAGTGGGTGGTGAAGGGTGATTCGTGACCTGCCTGCCGCACGCAGGTTTGTGATTTTGTTTTTTACATTGATGATAAATTCAACATTCAAAATATTGAGAATTCAGTATCGGGTAGACCGGTCGAAACCAATTAACCGGCATCCTCGGTCCCCTAAATCCCCGGAGGGGACTTTTTTTTC
>CAYSLM010000171.1:0-3674 GCA_964431895.1 uncultured Aequorivita sp. | reverse complement strand
TCAAAAAACGAATCGTTATGTTGCAAAAATCAAAATCACCAAAAACGGCGCAGTTAAAGTATCTCTTACTGCTACCCGCCATTTGCTCCATGTTATTGTATACAGCCTGTAGCAATGAACCAAAGGCTGAGGAAACCCAACCGGTCCAACATTCAGACTCTGAAATAATGAACAAAATCAATGAACTGGCCGAAGCCATTATGGAAAAAGGCCAAATGACACCCGAAGAGGAAAAGGCATTAAAATTGTTGACCGAGGAGGCGAAACCGGGCGACAAAGTCTATACGTCGGTTCAGGAATATTTAAATGAAACCGCCGATAAAGACAAGCTGCCGGTTCCCTTTAGCGCTATTGAAAAAGTACCCGTTTATCCCGGCTGTTCCGGGGCCACCAACGAAGAAATGAAAAAATGCTTGGCGCAGAAAATAGCGACATTCGTTGGGCAAAACTTTAACGCAAATCTCGGGAAAGAGTTGGGTTTAACGGGCAGACAACGCATTGCCGTACAGTTTAAAATTGACAGGAGGGGAAATATTGCGGATGTTCGGGCCAGGGCGCCAAGACCAGAACTGGAAGCCGAAGCCGTTCGTGTCATTGAAAAATTGCCCCAAATGCAACCTGGCGAGCAAAAAGGTGAAAAAGTGGGAGTTATCTATTCGCTGCCCATTGTTTTTGAAGTGAAGTAAATACCATTAAAACACCGCAAGACCCCAATGGGTTCCACCTGGCTGCCCAAGAAGGAAAAACCATCGGGGTCTTAACTTATATAGTTGGCACTTAAAAAGAAGTTCTTATTTCAACCCGGTAAGTTTCAATAAATTTGTACTTTTCAAAGTAGAATTTATTTCCAGCATGGTCAAGTATTCTTATTTGGTATTTCTTTGGTTGTTCGCCAGCTCCTGCCAGTTTTTTGAGACCGAAAAAGTCTCGTCAGAAGAAATATTCGATCAGGAAATCAAGACCATAGACTGGAAAGACGTAGACCGGTACCCTGCTTTTGCCAACTGCGAAAACGCCTTGGAAAAACCCGAACAGAAAGCTTGTTTTATCAATACCATAAGTACTCGCCTGCAACATTCCATAAGCGCTGGCCAGATGATCGCCGTACGCCAGCTACGCGATACGGTAAAGGTGTATTTTGAAGTCAACAGCAATGGCCACCTCTCCATACTCAGTATAAAAATGGACACGGTGCTACAAAAAGAATTTCCCCACCTGCAACAATGGATAGTCCAGAGCATTGACTCACTACGGCCCGTGGCCCCGGCCTACAAACGCGGAATTCCCGTTCGCACGCAATTTACCCTGCCCGTGATCATCGAGACCAATTGACTTACAGCCTAAACTTGTACCCCAGTGTAAAATCTACAGGAAACTCGCCGTTGCTGTCTACGGCCAGCCCTACTATATCGTTATAACCCAAGGTAATATACCCATTGCCTACCTTGTAATCTGCCCCAAGGCCAAAAGTGAGGGGAGCGGTAAAATCGGTGCCAGACTCATTATAGACCACGGCAGTTCCACCATAGGGGATTACGGTATATTCCCGTTTTGAAAAGGTCAATGCCGCAAATTTGGCATTGGCAAATAAATCGAGCTTGGGGCTTTTTACAAATTTGAACCGATAGTTCAACGACAACTGAGAGGCTGAGTACTTGTAATCTGCACTCTCAAAAGTTTGTTTAAACCGAAAAACCAAAGCGTGTCTTTTTAGCTTTACCGCATCGGCCAGTTCCAGGTCTATGCCGGCCAGGGGTTGCATTTCGTTTTCTGGATTTTGGGTAAAGACGCTGTTGCCCAGGCCCACAAAGGCCCCGAGCCTAAATTCCAATTGCACCGGATTTTTTGCCACTTCAAAGCTTGGATCCTTCTTTTTATTGTATGCCACAAAAAAACTGCGCAGGCTGGGCAGGGTCAGGTTAATATTTTCGATGGGTACCGGCGCGTCGGTGGTTTGTTGCTGCAGGGTAGTTTTGTACTGCTCCTGGTAGCTTCCGTTTTGTTTGGTGTTTTTCAGCTCCACAATTTTGGTCCCTTTTTTTTGAAAAATAGCGATACTCGCCTTCCACGGTATTCCAAAGCAGGGTGAGGGGGCCTTCCACTTCAGTTTTCAGTTGGTAAGTTTGGCCGTCAATGGTATAGGCTTGTTGGGCTTTCAAGGGCGCGGTCATCGATAAAAACAGAAATGAAAGTGTAGGTAAAAGCCATCTCATAGGGGTAGGTTTTGGTAGGGCTAAGGTAAAAAATTAAATCAATTCACCGTTGACTTTTATAGTTGCGCCCTTTCCAGGAGTAGCGGCCTGCCATACTTCCCACCATTATCGGTATTAATAAAACCGCGTATAATAGGGGGAAAAGGAAAAATTTACCCAGCATTATCTCTTTGCCAAAAAATATTCCCCCGCGTTTTACCAGTAAATAGTCTGCCAATATTTTTAGTGCCAAAACGCACAGAAGCAATACAGTCGCTTCGGGATACCAAAAAAGAAAAAAGGGCAGCCCAACTAATATGAAATTGGCCAGGAGCACAATTAGTCCAAAAATAAAGGAAACCGGATTGCCCTGTTTTGCGGTTTTTGATGCCCATCGCACTCGCTGCTGGATAATATCCGCCCATTTTTTGGGTGACTTTGTTGCCACGGTGGCTGTTTTCGATTTTATAAAATAAACCCGCTGCGGGAAGGCTTTTTTTATCTTTTCCAAAAGAAACACGTCATCGCCACTGGCCAGGCTGTCATTTCCCGTGAAGCCATTCACCGCCGTAAACGCCTCCTGCTGGAAGGCGAGGTTGGCCCCATTGCACATCAGCGGGGCATTTAGGCCAAAACTTCCCATGGTGGCCATCTGTAGGGCAAGGCCTTCCCATTGCTGGAAATTTTGGTGCGCACTGCCGTCAGTTTCATAAACTACCGGGCCACAGACCATCACCGGCTTTTTCTTTTGAATAAACGCATCAAATGCAGAAAGCCAGGTTTTGGGCAGCTTGCAATCGGCATCGGTGGTTATTATCCATTCAAATTTTGAATTTTTGATGGCTTCGGAAATAGCATCTTTTTTTGGCGCATTCGAAATTCGTTTGTTTTGAAGAATCTTTAGTGAAAATTTGCTTCTCTGGATTGCCTCGGAAACAATTGCCTCGGAAGTATCTTCGGAAGCATCGTTGACAAAAATGATTTCAAACAATTCCGAAGGGTATGTCAAATTTTTAATGGTTTTCAAAAGCGCGGGAAGGTTTTCGGCTTCGTTCCTAAAGGGGATCACCACGCTGAAACGGGTTTGGGGAGCAAGCCTTTCCGCAGAAAAATTCGGCAGGCGCCAAAATCCGTAAAACAGGGCGCCCAAACATAGGGCATAAAGGACAAAAAGGATGCTAACGGCCCAGATCATCGGGTGGCAGGTTGAAATGTGAAAACCCAATAGCTACCCACGAGGGCCGGAAACACAAAGTTATACAGCCACTGGGCCAGTACGGTGGCCAGCACGATAACTTCGGGAACGCCCACCAGCGAAAACAGCCAAACCGCCACCCCGCCACGGATGATTACATCAAAAACAAAAATCGCGGGCATTACGGAAACCAAAAGGTACATTGCAAAAATGATCGGGAATGCTTCAATGAGCTCGTCCGATATCCGGGAGGTGGAGATCGTACACAACCCGGGAGCCAAATACGA
>CAYSLM010000170.1:2234-3700 GCA_964431895.1 uncultured Aequorivita sp. | reverse complement strand
TAGCAATCAAGTCTTTTTCTAATTTAGTTGCAGTTCGGTTAATGGTGTCAATATATTCAGGTTCTGATTTTGGCACATTGTCAAATTGATAGCGGACTAAAATTACGTTTGAGTCAAATCTATTGAAAAAGATAGTATTTATTTTATTATCAGATGTTTCATAGGATACATAACCACCTATTGAGTCTCTTTTTGTTGGAAAGTTTTCAAGGAAATGGTCGGTTCCATACCAAGAGCCTTTTTCAAGTCTGAACAGTAGTTTCCCTTCTTCTAAAATTTTGTCCGTCTTTTTATTTTGTGAGTATGCCGTAAAACTTATTAAAGTCAGACAAATCAATAGCAGTTTCTTCATTTCGTTTCGTTTATAATGCGCCACAACATGTTTATAAATAACATGACAATTGTGTTTATACCGCACATGTCCCCATGCTATTTCAAGTTTTTGTTCCCCTCAAATGTAACCGATTCATATAAAGTATCCAAGGGGCTCTTTAAAGTTTTATTATTAATGCCCAGCACCCGCGTATACACCTCGGTGGTCTTGGTGCTGGCATGACCCAGGGCGCTCTGTATATACCTTATATTGGTGCCCCGCTCCATCAAGTGCGTGGCAAACCTGCCTGCCGGCAGGCAGGACTGTGGCGCAGCGTATGCGGGGTGCTCCAGGGGTTGCTGTTGGTGGCCTTTACCGCGGCACGGTAAATCTGCTGTATGCTGTTGGCGCTGTACTGCCCGCCGTCCTGCCCCTCAAAAAGCCAATAGCTGGGCTGGTGCTGCCGGTAATAGTTACGCAATAGTTCCAGCAACAAGGGGCTCAGGACCGTATGCCGGTCGCGCTTGCCCTTGCTGTCCTTAATGAATATATAGCCGTCATCGCTGCGGATGTCCTTTACCCGCAACCGCCTGACCTCGCCCACGCGCAGGCCCGCACCATAAATTACATGCAGGATGGCGCGGTGCTTTATATTTGTGGGCTGGTTGATGATCTGCCGTACCTCCTCCACACTCAGCACATTGGGCAGGTCCTTGCTCTTCTTGGGGCGTGTGATGTTGTAATACTCGCGCGGCAGCTCCAGGGTGTGCTCATAAAAACACTTGATGGCATTGATCACCAAATTCTGTTGCTGTTCGCTTATTTTATACTTGTTGATAAGGTGAAACACATAGCCCTCAATCTGCTCTTTGGTTATGGCGCGAAGGTCTGCCGTTTCAAAATAGCGGAAAAACTGCGTCAAACAGCTCTGGTAGCTGCGTATGGTATTTCGGCTAAACCCCTTCAGTACCATTTTCTGGTGGTTCCGGTCAAGGGCCTCCTGTATTTTTGGCGTAGGCTCAATTTTCGGCATCTTGGTTGGGGCGGCCTCCTGTTCAAAAACCAACCGCTTGCCGAACAACCGTTTCGCCCTTTCAATGTTCTCCTTTGTGTTTACCAAACTCCAAAGTCTCTGGTGGTAATGGTAAAAACT
>CAYSLM010000170.1:0-2134 GCA_964431895.1 uncultured Aequorivita sp. | reverse complement strand
TCTACCGATTGTAAAAACCACTACCACAAGAAGGTGCGCTTTGCCACCAAACAGGCCGCCATTGAAATCAACGGCTACCTAAAGCGCAACTACGCCATCCTTTGGGAGCTGTTGGGCAGGAACAAAACCCAAATCAAGGTGTACCGTAATGTACTGGAACGGAAAAAATTTCGGTTTAAATACCACACACATTACCACATCAATTCAAACAACAAGATGTTTCATTATATATACGATCTGGCCTGGATGGAATTTTCAGATGACGAGGTGCTCATCATCCGGAAAACCTAACTAGCGCTTCTTCTCCTTTTCTACCTTTAGGTTGCCTTTCATCCAGCGCTTGAAATCCTTGGAGGGCAAAAAGTTAACGCCAAATTTCTTGACGCTCTTCCTATTTAAGAGTTCAGGGCTTGGGGCGGCTTGGCTTTTAAAAGTGATCTTGAATCGGCCCAGGTCGTCCAGCACCACGGTCTCGCCATCTGCCAAATGAAATTTTAATTGCTTTACCAACATAAACAGCACGCCCAAAACATCGCCTTCGGTATGGGTGCTCATATTGCTGATCTCATAGGCAAGATCGCGCAGATCTACCTCTCGGTGGCCTACGGCCTGCATAATGTAGGCGGCCTCACTGTTGGGGGCCATGGTATTTTTTCTGCGGGTGATACGATATTTTATTGCCATGTGCTCATATTTGCCCACAAGTTATGGCAAACCTCTTATTAAAAAAAGTATTTGTCTTAGGGAATTTGTTGTTCCGTGCGCAAGAACCAATAAAAACATGTGCAAGTTTTTATTGAAAGTTGCACATCTATTTTGAGAAACTTGCCCTTATTTTTCTTGGAATTTGCGCTTGTTTTTGGAACCCGCCTATCAAGGGGCGAGAAACGCCATGGTGGAAAGCTTGGCCCTAAGATAATAAAAAATAGGGTACCACAGCTCCATAAAAAACATTTTTTTCAGGATAGGACAATAGAAAAAATGGAGTTTCCAGGGCTTTATTTACCTGTAAGTTTTGGAGGCGCGCTAGGTTGGGTTTCGCTTTGCCAGCCCATTGTGTGATTAGCGCCATTTCATTACCTTCCCAGCTTTAAATAGTTACGTATGAATAAATTTTTTCTTTCCCTTCTCTGCCTCAGTTCTATGGTGGCATTTTCCCAACAGGCCGCTACCCCGGCCGTTGCCGTTCAAAAAGGCATTGCCCAAAAATCGCAACACGCCCAGGCCTCACCCGTCAAAAACCTGCCCTTTACCAGCATAGGCCCTACGGTTATGAGCGGCCGGGTGGTAGATTTTGCCGTAAACCCAAACAACCCCATCGAGTTTTATGTGGGCTATGCCAGTGGCGGAGTTTGGTACACCAATAATAATGGCACTTCCTTTGCGCCCGTGATGGACAAAAGCCCTACCCAAAACGTGGGCTGCGTGGCGGTAGATTGGCAAAACGGCACCATTTGGGTAGGCACGGGCGAAGTGAACGCTTCCCGCTCTTCGTATGCGGGCATCGGTTTGCTGAAAAGCGACGATAAAGGGAAAACGTGGCAAAACATGGGCCTTACAGACAGCCACCACATAAGCAGTATTCTCATAAACCCGTCCAATCCCGAGGAGGTGATCGTGGGCGCCGTGGGCCATCTGTATTCCACCAATGCCGAAAGGGGCGTTTTTAAAACCACCGATGGTGGCAAAACCTGGAGCAAAACGCTTTTTATAAACGACCAAACGGGGATTATTGAAATTTCGGCCAACCCCAACCATTTCAATACGATGTATGCCAGCGCCTGGGACAAGGACCGAAAGGCCTGGAACTTTCGCGGTAGCGGTCCTGGCAGCGGCGTGTATAAAAGCACCGATGCCGGTAGCACGTGGGCTAAAATTTCAACCGAAGATAGCGGCCTTCCCATAGGTGAAGGAATGGGCCGGATGGGCACTGCCGTGGTGGACCAAAACACGGTTTACTTAATTGTGGACAACCAATTTCACCGAAAGGAGGAACCAAAAAAAGAAGAGACCGACATCCTCACCAAAGACGATTTCAAAACCATGGACGCGGCTACCTTTTTGGCGCTTGATGATAAGAAGTTGAATGAATTTCTGAAAATGAACGGGTTTCAGGAAAAATACCGCGCCCAAA
>CAYSLM010000169.1:0-3828 GCA_964431895.1 uncultured Aequorivita sp. | reverse complement strand
GGGAGTTTTTGGCGCTGGTGCACGGCTTGGCATTTTTAAAAAAACGCAACAGCGACCGCATTATCTATAGCGACTCACGCATTGCCATGGGCTGGGTGAAGAAGAAAAAATGCCACACCAAGCTCAAGCAGACGGCCAGGAACCGAAAGCTATTTGAGCTGATTGTCCGGGCGGAAAACTGGCTGAAGACCAATAAGTACGAAACAAAAATAGTAAAGTGGGAAACCAAGGCCTGGGGAGAGATTCCTGCGGATTTTGGGAGGAAGTAGCCTTTATAGCCATGATTCTATCAAAGCTGTTAAATGCCCCTTCTTTTCTAATTAATTTAATTAAATTTGCACCCTCATTAAAAATCCCTTTATGAGCAAACTCGTAATCGTTGGTACCGTAGCCTTTGACGCCATTGAAACCCCTTTCGGGAAGACCGATAAGATTCTGGGCGGGGCGGCCACCTATATTGGGTTGGCAGCTTCGCAGTTCAATGTTGACGGGGCCATTGTCTCCATAGTGGGCGGCGACTTCCCGAAGGAAGACCTCAAGATGCTGGAGGCAAAAGGCATGGACCTTTCCGGCCTCGAGGTGGTGGAAGATGGCAAGACCTTCTTCTGGAGCGGCAAGTACCATAACGATATGAACACGCGTGACACCCTTAAGACCGATTTGAACGTGCTGGCCAACTTTAACCCGCAGGTGCCGGAAGACTACCGCAACGCCGAGGTTGTGATGTTGGGAAACCTCCACCCTATGGTACAATTGGGCGTAATAGAACAAATAGACTCCCCAAAGCTCATGGTGCTTGACACCATGAACTTCTGGATGGATAGCGCCCTTGACGATTTGATGAAGGTGATAGCCAAGGTAGATGTAGTAACCATCAATGATGAAGAAGCCCGACAGTTATCGGGCGAATATTCCCTGGTAAAGGCGGCAGCAAAGATTATGGAAATGGGCCCCGATTATGTAGTGATAAAAAAAGGGGAGCATGGAGCCCTTCTTTTTGGCGACGACGATGTGTTTTTTGCCCCAGCCATGCCACTGCGGGAAGTATTTGATCCCACAGGTGCCGGCGATACCTTTGCCGGAGGCTTTACCGGCTACCTGGCCAAAACTGGCGACTACCGTTATGAAAACATGAAGAACGCCATCATAAACGGGTCGGCCCTGGCGTCGTTTTGCGTGGAAAAATTTGGCCCAGAGCGGCTGCTACAGCTATCGAGGGCCGAAGTCTATGAGCGAATCCAGCAATTCAAGAGCTTGACACAATTTGACATAAAATTGACCTAAACCCGCGCCCTGAACATTCAGGGCGTTTTTTGTACCTTTAATAGCGAACGAAAAATAGCATTTGAACTACCCATTAACTATCAACGATTAACCATTAACTTTTAACCATTAACCCCTATCCAGACACATGAGCGATGCGTTAAAACACGAATGTGGAATTGCCCTGGTAAGGCTGCTCAAGCCCTTGGAATATTACAAGGAAAAATACGGCACGGCCTTTTATGGAGTAAACAAAATGTACCTGATGATGGAAAAGCAGCACAACCGCGGCCAGGACGGTGCCGGTTTTGCCAGCATCAAAATGGACGTAAACCCTGGCGAGCGCTATATAAGCCGCGTGCGCTCAAATGCCGCCCAGCCCATACAGGATATCTTTGCCCAGATCAATGAACGCATCAACCTGGATTTCAAAAACCATCCAGAGTATAGGGACGATGTGGCCGCGCAGAAAAAGAACATTCCCTATATAGGGGAGCTTTTCCTGGGCCATGTGCGCTACGGCACCTTTGGGTTGAACAGCGTGGAGAATGTGCACCCCTTTTTACGGCAAAACAATTGGATGCACCGCAACCTCATTATTGCGGGTAACTTTAACATGACCAACACCAATGAGCTGTTTGATACGCTCATAAAATTGGGCATGCATCCCAAGGAGAAGGCAGACACGGTCACGGTGATGGAAAAGATTGGCCATTTTCTGGATGATGCCGTACGGAAACTTTATAAAAAAGCCAAGGCCCAGGGTCTTAACAAGCAGGAAGCCTCACCATATATTGCCAAAAACCTGAATGTGGCCAAGATACTCCGCAAATCGGCCGAAGATTGGGACGGCGGCTATGCCATGGCCGGCCTTTTGGGCCACGGCGACTCGTTTGTGCTTCGCGATCCGGCAGGCATACGGCCCGCCTATTATTACCAGGACGAAGAGGTGATCGTGGTGGCCTCCGAAAGACCCGCTATCCAGACCACCTTTAATGTACCCTTTGCTGAAGTCAAGGAATTGGAACCCGGCAAGGCCATTATCATAAAGAAAAACGGGAAGATGAAGATTAAGGAAATACTCCCTGCCCTGGAAAGAAAATCCTGCTCTTTTGAACGTATTTATTTTTCCCGCGGAAGCGATGCCGAAATTTATCAGGAACGCAAGCGTCTGGGAAAACTGGTAATGCCCAAGGTATTGGAGGCAATTGACCACGACACCGAAAATTCGGTCTTTTCATTTATTCCCAACACGGCCGAAACATCGTTTTACGGAATGCTTGAGGCCGCCCAGGATGAACTGAACAAACAGAAGAACGAGGCCATTCTCAAGGAAAGGGCCAGCCTTACCCCCGAAAGGCTCCACCAAATCCAGGAACACAAGATACGCACCGAAAAAATTGCCATCAAGGACGTGAAGCTTCGCACCTTTATCACGGACGACAGCAGCCGTGACGATTTGGTGGCCCACGTTTATGATGTGACCTACGGGGTGGTACGGCCCACAGACAACCTGGTGATTATTGATGACAGTATAGTTCGGGGAACTACCCTGAAGAAAAGCATCCTTAAAATGCTGGATAGGTTACATCCCCGGCAGATCGTTATTGTTTCATCTGCGCCACAGATACGCTATCCAGATTGCTACGGGATTGATATGGCCCGATTGGAAGATTTGATTGCCTTCCAGGCCGCCCTTGCCCTCCACAGGGACCGCAGCACTTATGGTGTTGTGGAGGAAATTTACCACAAATGCAAAAACCAGATTTCATTACAGGATGCCGAGGTAGTAAATTTTGTAAAAGAATTGTACGAACCCTTTTCCGATGAGGAAATCTCGGCAAAAATCGCGGAAATAGTTAGCAAGGAAAACATACAATCTCCCGTAAAGCTCATTTTCCAAACCGTAGATGATCTGCACCGCGCCTGTCCAAAAAATCTTGGCGACTGGTATTTTACCGGCAATTATCCCACCGTAGGCGGTAATAGGGTAGTGAACCGGGCCTATATCAATTTTTACGAAGGCAATCCAGAAAGAGCCTATTGAATTTCGCAAAATTTAACAGGGCCTTTACCGTTAATCGATAATCAAATCACTTAATCGAAATTGTTGATTAACACTGTTTTAGTCGTGCAAACTTGACGTATCTTTGTTGCTTACCATAAGGCGTAAGTAGGTTAGGTCTATGGTAAGATTTGGGGCAAAAAGGCAGATCTTCTGATCTGCCTTTTTCATTTTTCCTTTAGATCCATTTCGATTTGAAGAAGAAATAAATTTTGCCTTCCACCCTTGTTTATGAGGCGCCCCAAAATGTTAAATTTCCCTTCCCAGCCATTTATTTTTATTCCAAAATACCTCTAAAATGGTCGTTTAACGAATAAACGGGCAATTCGTCTAAAAGCTAAAATTGGAATGATTTATTGCCCTATATTTGGGCATACCATTAGCATAAGTAGGTTAAGTTCATGGTAGATTTGGGGCAAAAAAAGGCAAACAGTGTTTGCCTTTTTTTATGCCCCAAATCCGGGGTGGCGAGCCCTCCTAAAATATCAGGGCAATCCAAG
>CAYSLM010000168.1:0-3873 GCA_964431895.1 uncultured Aequorivita sp. | reverse complement strand
AATTTTGCTACCCCCGAAGCCCTGTTTGTTTACTTACTTGCACCTCAGGACAGGTTCAGCGCGCTGTTTAGCGATTTTAGGGTTATAGAGGATGCGCTCAGCGGCATCAGCCTGAGCAACGGCATGGAGTTTGGCCTGGTCTACTATCCCGATAACAGCGGAAAGGTATTTGGCTATGTGCGCTACGTTTTGCCCAACACCGATGCTGAAGCCGCGGGCCTGCAACGCGGGGACCTGTTCACCACCGTTGATGGCCAGCAACTGGACGGTTCCAATTACAATGAGCTATTGTCTAGCACCACTTACACCATAGGCCTGGCCACCTATGACGGGATAAATTTTTCCCCTACCGGGGAAACCGTACAGCTCAATAAAACCCAGTACAATGAAAATCCCGTCTATAAGGTAAAGACCTTTACCATCAACGGCCAAAAAATCGGCTATTTGATGTACAACGGCTTTATAAAGAATTACGATGTGCAGCTCAACGATGCCTTTGCCCAATTTAAGGCCGAAGGGGTTAACCATCTGGTGCTTGATTTGCGCTATAATGGCGGAGGCTCGGTCGAGACCGCTACCGATTTGGCCAGTATGGTGACGGGACAATTTAACGGTCAGGTATTTTACAAAGAGTACTGGAATGCCGACCGCCAGGCCGAAAACGCCGAAGATGGCCTCTTTGATAGCTCCATAAGCAATGGCAGCGGCATAAACAGCCTTAACCTGGGCGAGGTTTATATCCTCACCACCGGAAGTACGGCCTCTGCCAGCGAGCTGGTCCTCAATGGGCTTGACCCCTATATCCATACCGTACAGGTGGGCGATACCACTACCGGAAAATTCCAGGCTTCCTTTTTGCTCTACGATGCGCCCGCCCCCGCCTTTAGCCGGCAGGAGGCCGACCCGTCGCATTATTACGCTATGCTGCCCCTAGTATTCAAAACCGCCAATGTAGCAGGAAATACAGACTATACCGAAGGGCTTTTTCCGGAAATAATATTGCCTGAAAACTATTTCAACCTAGGCCAACTGGGCGATGAGAACGAGCCCCTGCTGGCGGCCGCCCTGGCCCAAATAGCCGGCAGGCCCATGCCAGAACGACGGGACTTCAAACCCTTGTTCGAGATTTCAAATAGCCAGGCCCAAAGTCCCATCAATGGGGTTATGGTCATCCAAAAATAGAAGTCAAATCAGGATTGGGATTTTTTGGCACCGATTATCAGTACTGAATTATTGGGATATTTGAACGGCATCAAAAATCTTCAACATTCTTGCAGTCCCCAATTGCCGGAGGGGTGTTTCCAAAAAAAAATCCACGGCCTTCCTTGTGCCGTGGATTTCTTTTAGCTCAAATTTCTTGGGAAGGCTTAATCGTTGAAATATATCCCTCCGGGAACAATTCCGGTTTGGAACTCTTGGATTTGTTGGTTGGTAGCCAAATCGTAAATCACCAATGCGCCCTTGCTGGCGAAATCCTTCGCGTCTGTGGCATATAGCTTGCCATCCTTGGCCTGCAAGGCGTAGAACGATCCGTTTACAATAGCATTCCCCGGAAGGGAAATATTTTGTGAATCTACCTTATAAACCTTTCCATCCAAATTAAAGAAAAGGGCATTGCCGTCCATCGTCAAACTGGTGGGGTGCTGGTTGGTGGCAAAGGCATAGGTCTGCACCACCTGCGAAGTGGCCAAGTCAATCTTTACAAGCGAGCCGGCGGTTTCGGTTCCGGAATAGCTTGGATTACCGCCACAAAGCACATACAAGGTATTGCCAGATACTACCATGGAATTGGGCACATCGCCTACGGTAATTGTGGTCTCCACCGAATTTCCAGAAATCACTGACACTTTATTGTTCTGTCCATACCCACCCTGATGGGCCACATAGATCTTATTGCCGGAAGAGACCATGCGCTCGGGGCCAAAAGGCACACTTATGGTAGCCGCAAGCGTTTTGGTCCTCAAATCCAGTATGGCTACAAAATCATCATTGTTATCGGTTGGGTCGCCCCAGTCGCTCACATAGCCTTTGTTGCCATCGGCAGATACAAAATAACGCGGATTGGCCAGGCCTGAAGTTATGGAATCTATGGCCTTGAAAGAGTAGCGGTTTGCTATCACAATTTTTTGCGAATTGCTTACCACTATATACGCGGTTTCATCCTGAAAGCCCATGGACTGTACAATATTGCCCAGATCAGTGCCATTCACATTCCTGTAAATGCTTTGGGCCACGGTACTGTAGTCTTCAGAAATAAAGGTAATGTTGCCGCTACCGGTGTTAAAGGGGCCCTCGTTGGTGACAAGGATGCCTTTTTCAAACTCGGCCGGTATATAGCCGGGTTGGGGATCGTCATCCTTGCTACAGGAAATGAGGGCGGTAGTGGCCAAAGCCAATAAAAAAATTCTTTTCATCTTTTTCATGGTAGTTATATATTAAAGTTTAGGAATATTTGAACATTTCGTGACGGCATGGGCCTATAGGCCACATTTTCATAATAGGTATTGAACACGTTGCTGAGCCTTCCGCCCAGGGTAATTTCCGGATGCGTGGGCAAGTTATACTGCACCCCCAGATTTAAAACCGTATATGGATCTACACTTGCACTATTATCGGTAGTGGTATATGCCCTTCCATTGTAAAGACCTTGCACAAAACAGGAAAATCGCGATGTGGAATACACCAAAACTCCCCGGGCCTTGTGCGGAGGCACGTACATCAACAGCTTATCACTTTCCACATCCTGGGCCCGGGTGTAGGAATAGCTGCCGCTGAAATCGAGGGAGCGCTGCCCATTTAACTGCAGAAAATAACCAAGGACCATCTCTGCCCCATAACTGCGGGCCCTATTGATATTTACCGGCTGCCATAAACCCCCGTTTCCGGGAATCCATTTTATCATGTCATCAGAACTTATATAGTATATTGCCAGATCGGTACGCCAATTTCCCAAAGCCCATTCCTGGCCCAGCTCTACCTGATAAGAGGTTTCGGGCCTAAGGTCAAGATTGCCGCCGGCATACCAATAGAGATCATTAAAGGTGGGCACCCGATAGTTTTTGGAACCGTTGGCCCTTAAGGCATAACTTTCGGAAACTTGATATTTCGCATCCGCGGAAAAAAGAAACGGGTTATCGAATCCATTTAAAAATTCCTTTCGAAAATTGAACCCATAGGTGAATTTTTCCGAAAGCTTATGGTTTAGCAACAACACTGCCGCCAATGTCTTCCGTGAATTGTCGCCTACGTTGTGGCCCTGGGCTTCCACGTAAGTGTATTCAAGCTTTGCTAAGGCCTTAATATTTTTCAGCAATAATGTTTCGGCCTGCAGGCCACCTATAAAGCTGTTGGCCTTGCCGCCCGAGCTGGTTGGTTTTTGGCTGTTTGGAAAGTAGCTGTACTCCTCAAAAAGGTGCGCCACGCTTCCCTTAAGGTGAAAGGCCCCAAACTTTTGCCGTATCTGCCATAGGTTGCGGGTAGCTATATCCTTATAGGCATCCTTGCCCACGGTTGTTAGGCTGCCCGAAAAATTGCGGTCATTATAGCTGTATTCCGAATTAAAGGTGGCCACCCCGCGCCGCAACCTACGGGCTTCGTTCAGTTTGGCCGAAAAGCGCACGAACTGGCCATGTTGGTTCTTTCGGCCCTTGCCTACGTAATCATAATCATTTTCCGAACGCACGAAGTTGGCTCCCACATTCACATAATGATCGCCCCAGGTCTGGGTGGTACTGGCCTGTGCCGAAAGTGTGGAGAAGCTTCCGTACTGCACGCCCAATTTGGAGGCGTTTATTTTTTTGAAGGAATAGGTATTGTTCAGATGGATGCTTCCGCCCACGGCCCCGCTGCCGTACTGAAACCCGCCGCCGCCAC
>CAYSLM010000167.1:0-3978 GCA_964431895.1 uncultured Aequorivita sp. | reverse complement strand
CATAGTCTTCATTTGGCGAAAGGTTTACGGTTATCCGCACCATTTTATGGCCCACGTGCGAAAAAGTGATGGTTACATCGCGAGTGGCGGGAATTTCGAGCAAATAAAACCCATTGAAATCTGAGATGGCACCGGTATCGTTATAGATTACGTTGGCCCCGGCAACCGGAGTATTGTTTTCGTCGAGAATAATTCCTTTGATGACGGCCTTCTGGCCAAATGCAATCGTGGCAAAGCACAGAAAGAGGAACGTGGGCAGTAGTTTTATTGTTTTCAAAAGCAAGGGTTAGGGATGTTTTCTGAAAAATTTTGCCTCAAATGTAGCATTATTTCCAACATTATCAATTACGATAAGTTTGAAATTGTTCTCGGTATCGAGGTTTACGTTGTCGTTAAAATTATAGGTTAGGGTATCGGTTTTATAATCGTATTCCATCAAAATAAACTTGCCGTTTATGGTGCCCCGATATGAGCTGATGCCACTAAGATCGTCGGTAATCTTCACTTTTAGGAAATTTTGGTTGCTTATCCACTTTCCATCCGAAAAATTGAGAGGTTTTATAGTAGGGGCATCCGTATCCACGGCCACGGTATAATCGCCGAAGGTGCGCGTCTTGGCAATCAACTTTTCGCCCTGGCGCGAGGTGCTGGTATAGTAGGGCTGTCCGCGGTAATTCAGCCTTCCTATATAGAGCTTGTCCCTGTCTTCTTCCTTAAAGTTTGAAATATCGGCAGTAATGGTAATATTGCTATGTATGGGAATTACGTCTTCGTGAAACTTTAGCACATCGCCCTGGTCTTTTATATCGAGATAGGTATCCTCATATAGGCTGTGGGCAGGTATGTAGATGCTGAATTTTCCCTTGGTGATTGAAGTGGCGTGGTCTGCATAAATGTAATCATCGGTCTCCAGGATTTCTTTTGTGTCGGTGATGTCAGTTTTTTTCCCCTGTATGGGTATGGCAATATACCGGCTATTGCCCCTGAAATCGTTCACCTCAATAGTGTAGATGTAGGTGAGGCTATCCTTGACGGTTACATAACCATTGTCATCTTCCTTGACTATTACGCTCAACGGATTGTTGGTTTCTCGAAAGAGCTTTTGTACCATGCTTTTATTGGTTTGGTAATATTCGTAGTCTGTATAGCGGTTTAAATAACGCGTCTCGGCAAAGGAGAATTTGTTGAACAATACCTCAAATTTTTCAGAGCCGTTGAAACGGGTTTCTATTTTGTACGAACCGTTTTTATTGGAAGCCCCGTCCTGCTGGTCATAAGTGGTAATGCCGAAGCCGATTTTCCCGAAGGCGGTGATGTCCTCGGTCTTGAAATTGCCGTCGCGTTGTTTTATCAGTCTCAGCTTCGTGCGGTTTTGGCTCTGGTTTACGTGGGCACTGTCGCCCACTGGATAGGCATAAACGGCACTGACGATGGGTTTTTTTGAATCGGGGATCGCAATCCCGAACAGCAGTGGGTTCATGGGCCGTTGGGAAGCATCGCGAATTTCAAAATGAAGGTGGGGGCCGCCGCTTCCGCCGGTATTTCCGGAATAGGCGATGAGATCACCTTTCTTCACGGGCAAAAGATCCTTATCGGGAAAAAGCTCTATTTCAAAGGTTTCTTTGGCATATTGGGTATCCTTCACATATTGTTCAATATCGCCTGCAAAACTGCGCAGATGCCCGTAAACAGTAGTGTAACCATTGGGGTGCAATAGATAAAGTGCCTTGCCATAACCATAGTGCTGTACTTTGATGCGGCTCACGTAGCCCTCGGCGGCGGCATAGACGGGCAAGCCCTCCCGCTGCTGGGTTTTTAGGTCGAGGCCGCTGTGGAAGTGGTTGGCACGCATTTCTCCAAAATTGCCTGCCAAAACCAGGTCAATATCAAGCGGATTTGAAAAATAATCGGTTGGATATTCTTCTTGGGCATAGGCAACCCCGCATAAAAACAGGCACAATAATAGTATCTTCCTCATAAGGCAAAAATATAAATACGCAGTAATTAAAAGGGGAGAGCCGGTGTTTTATTGCATCGGTTCTCCAATAATACAAAAAATAATGAAAAAACAATTTGCTTATTGCCGATGGTATGCTAACTTTGTGATAGAAGAATTGAAAACAGATTTTAATGGGTAATCTTTCAGAAATTGTTGATTCTCTTGAAAATAGGATTGGCAAACTGTTGCAAAGTCACGAAAAATTAAAAAAAGACTATGTCCAGCTGGAAGAACAATTGAAGCTATTAAGCGCCAAACAACAACAATCTGAGGTGGAAATCCAGGATTGGGCCGAAAAATGCAACTCGTTAAAACTGGCAAATTCAATACTTGGCAGCGACCAACATAAACGAGAAACTAAACTCAAGATAAACGCTCTAGTTCGGGAAATTGACCATTGCATAAACCAACTTTCCGACTAAAAATATAACGATGGCCGAACCGTTAAAAATAAAACTATCCATTGCAGACAGGGTTTATCCGCTGACCATCAACCCTTCACAGGAAGAAGGTCTGCGGCTAGCCAGCAAAAAGATAGAGGAGATGATAAAAAGGTTCGAGCAGAGTTATGCCGTCCGCGACAAACAGGATGTTCTGGCCATGTGCGCCCTCCAGTTTGCCGCCCAGGTAGAGCAAAAAAATATTGACAGTTCAACAGATACACAGGAAACCGAGGAAAGGCTCAAGGCTCTTGACCGGCTGCTGGAGGAAACGCTGTCATAACGTTCTTTTAAATAAAATAAGGTTACTGCCTACATTAATACTGATTTTTGGTAAACTCAACAGGAATTCTTTAAAAAGGGTGAGTTTAAGTTGTAAAAGCGGGCCGCTACCGATAGCTATCGGGCAGGCGGATTCTTGACCAGCTTGTTAACCCTAAACTTGCATTTAAGGAGTTTATTCAAATTAATACTATTGATGTAGGCTTTTTTTTTATACATAAATCAACAAATAAAATGGAATTAATAATACCTGTTTTGATTGGGGTGGTAATAGGCGCGGCAATCGGGTTTTTTGTGGCAAAGACCCTAGAGCGCAACAACGCTTCCCAGTTGATAAAAAACGCCAAAAAGAATGCCGCCTCCATTCTAAAGGAGGCCAAGGCAGAGGCCGAAACTATTAAGAAAGACAAGATCCTGCAGGCCAAGGAAAAATTCCTGGAACTGAAAGCAGAGCACGAAAAAGTAATCCTAAACCGAGACAAGAAGATTTCCGAAGCAGAAAAACGCGTACGGGAGAAAGAGTCGCAGGTATCACGGGAGCTATCAAAATCAAAGAAACTGAATGCCGATCTGGAGGCCACCCAAGCAGACTATGAAGAAAAAATCTCCATCCTCGAAAAGAAGCAGGCCGAGCTTGACAAGCTGCACCGCAACCAAGTGGAGCAACTTGAGGTGATAAGCAGCCTTTCTGCCGAAGATGCCAAGGCCCAACTTATGGAAAGCCTGAAAGACGAGGCCAAGACACAGGCCATGGCCTATGTACAATCCTCCATGGAGGAGGCCAAAATGACTGCCCAACAAGAGGCCAAAAAGATAATTATCAATACCATCCAGCGCATTGGTACCGAAGAGGCCGTAGAGAATTGCGTTTCGGTCTTCAACCTGGAGAGTGATGATGTAAAAGGAAGGATTATTGGCCGCGAAGGAAGAAATATTCGCGCCATTGAGGCTGCCACAGGGGTCGAGATCATTGTTGATGATACGCCCGAGGCTATAATCCTCTCCTGCTTCGATTCGGTAAGACGCGAAATAGCCCGGCTATCACTCCATAAACTGGTTACCGATGGCCGCATTCACCCGGCACGGATCGAGGAAGTGGTCAAGAAAACCTCCAAACAGATTGAGGAGGAAATCATAGAGGTGGGAAAACGCACCGTGATAGATTTGGGAATCCACGGGCTGCATCCGGAGCTTATCAAAGCCGTGGGCCGTATGAAATACCGTTCTTCTTATGGGCAGAACCTGCTTCACCACTCG
>CAYSLM010000166.1:0-3979 GCA_964431895.1 uncultured Aequorivita sp. | reverse complement strand
GGTAGGGCAGGGCAGGATGGCCGAGCCTGAGGAAATAGTTTCGTTTTTGGAAAACGATATCCTGAAAAAGCTACCCCTGCGCGGCAAAAAGTTTTTGATTACCGCGGGCCCGACGTATGAAGCCATTGATCCGGTGCGCTTCATAGGGAACCATTCCAGCGGAAAGATGGGGTATGCCATCGCTGAAACCGCTGCGCAACTGGGCGCTGAGGTTGTTTTGGTTTCAGGCCCTTCGGCATTGAAACTTGAAAACGATTTCATAAAAATCATCCGGGTTACCTCTGCCGAAGAAATGTACAACGCCGCGCACGACTATTTCGGCACCTGCGATGTCGCCATCCTAAGCGCAGCGGTGGCCGATTATCGCCCTTCGGAAGTAGCTTCGGAAAAAATCAAGAAGAAAACCGGGGAACTAACGCTTCACCTTTCAAAAACGAAAGATATTCTGGCTTCGCTGGGCAAAATAAAAAAGGCGCAGTACTTGGTTGGCTTTGCCCTGGAGACCGAAAACGAGGAAGAAAACGCAAAATTGAAACTGAAAAAAAAGAATTTAGATTTAATTGTGCTAAATTCGCTTCGGGACAAGGGTGCGGGCTTTCAAACCGATACCAATAAGGTTACCTTGATAGGCAAGGACAATAAAACGCTTCCTTTTCCTGTTAAACAAAAAAAAGAAGTAGCAAAAGATATTTTAGAATATATAATAGAACAGATCCATGCGTAAATTTTTACCCTTCGTCATAGGTTTTCTCGCCCTGTTTTCGGCCGCTGCCCAGGAGCTCAATTGTACCGTAACCATAGACGCAGAACAGACCGGACAGCCCAACCTGCAGGTCTTCAGGACCCTGGAAACACAGTTGCGGGAGTTTGTCAACAACACCAAATGGACCGATAGGGAATACAAAAACCAGGAGCGCATAGACTGCAATATGACCCTGGTGATAAACCAATACGACGGCGATACCTTTGCGGGAACCCTGCAGATACAATCCTCGCGGCCCGTATACGCTTCTACCTATGATACGCCGGTTTACAACTATTACGATAAACAGCTCAGCTTTAGCTATAAGGAATTTGAACCGCTCAATTTCAATATCAACAGTTTTGGTTCCAATTTGGTTTCGGTAGTGGCTTTCCACGTTTACACCATCATTGGCCTTGATGCCGATACCTTTGAGCGAAACGGCGGTACCCCCTATTTTGAAGTGGCCAAACAGATCACCAATACCGCAGCCAGCAGCAATTATGCCGGATGGAAGCCCACCGATGGCAACCAGTCGCGCTACCGCTACAACGATGCCCTGTTGTCATCGGTCTATAAGGATTTTCACGATGCCATGTACCAGTACCACCGGGAGGGCATGGACATTATGGCTTCAGATGCCAAAAAGGCCAAGGAGCAAATAGCCGATGCCATCGGCAAGCTTAGAAACATCAACGATCGCCGGCCCAACTCCTTTTTGGTGCGCACCTTTTTTGATGCCAAGAGCGACGAGATCCAAGCCATTTTCAGCGGGGGGCCCCAAGTTGATATCACCAAGCTTTTGGAAAACCTGAACCGTTTGGCGCCTACCAAGCGCAGCAACTGGGCTGAAATCAAATTTTAAATTTCTTTTACACAGACCCCTCCCAGTTAGTTTCTTTCTCTTAAATTTATGGACTGAAAGTCTATGAACAAAGAAGAAGTATTCAAATAGATACCAAATCCAATCACAGGATTTCTGTCTAAAATCTAACGTCTAAAATCTAACGTCTAACATCTAACGTCTAACCTCAACCATGCTCACCGCCCTCGCCATAAAAAATTATGCGCTCATTGAAGACATCCGTGTTGATTTTGGGGAAGGGCTTACCATTATTACCGGCGAGACAGGGGCGGGCAAATCCATTCTTTTGGGGGCTTTGGCACTTTTGTTGGGCAAGCGTGCCGATTTGGGCAGTGTGCGCGATCCAGAAAAAAAATGCATTATCGAGGGCCATTTTTTGGTGGCCGATTATGGTCTGGAAGAAGTATTTGGGAAGAACGATCTTGATTATGACCCCCACACCATCATTCGGCGCGAGATATTGCCCAGTGGAAAGTCCCGTGCCTTTGTAAACGATACCCCGGTGGCCCTGGCACAGCTTCAGGCCCTTGCGCCCCATCTTATTGACGTGCACAGCCAGCACGAGACCCTGGAAGTGGTTTCGGAAAACTTTCAGATGGAGGTAATTGATGCGGTAGCCGGAAATTTTGATCTCCTTGAATTGTACCGTACCCAGCGGGAAGCATTCCGTGAAATTTCCGATAAACTTGACAGCCTCAAGCGTCAACGTGAAAATGCCCTTAAGGAATTGGATTACAATACGTTTTTGCACAAGGAACTGCGGGAGGCCAATTTAAGGAGGCTGGACCAGCAACAGCTTGAGGAGAGCTATGAAATGCTGAACAATGCCGAAGCCATAAAGGAAGCGCTTCTTCAAGTATATCAATCAATGGAATCTGAAGAGCGGGGGATCCTTTATTCGGCAAAGGAGGCCAGGCAGGTTTTGGGCAGGATTAGGTCTTTTTCAAAAGCGTACGATTCGCTTTGGGAGCGGTTGAACAGCACGATCATTGAAATGGAAGATATCTCCAATGAAATAGGCCATCTCGCCGATACGGTCGATGCCGATCCGGAGCTTCTCCTCCAGGTAAACGAAAGTCTGCAGACCATCCACAAACTCCAGCAGAAGCACGGGGTTTCAACCATTGCCGAATTGGTGGCCATTGAAGATGAATTGGGGGAGAAGGTAAATACCACTTTGGGGTATGACAAACAAATTGAAAACCTGGAAGAACAGCAGACCCGACAACGCCAGCTTACCTTGGAAACCGCCCAACGGCTTCACCGGAAAAGAAAGGAAGCAATTCCGTTGTTAAAGGAAAAGTTGGAAGAAATCCTCGCCCCTTTGGGCCTTCCCAATGCGCGGTTCCGGTTTGAGCTCACCGCTTCGGAGGATTTTAAAAGCAATGGCACAGACTCATTACAGTTGCTTTTTACGGCCAATAAAGGCTTGGCCTTCGGGATGCTGAAAAAGGTGGCGTCAGGGGGTGAGTTGAGCAGGATTATGCTTGCCATCAAGGCCGTATTGGCCGACTATAAGAAATTGCCCACCATCGTTTTTGATGAAATAGACACGGGTGTTTCGGGTGAAATTGCCAATAAAATGGCGTTAATACTCAAGCAAATGAGCAAATCGCGGCAATTGTTGAGCATCACACACCTGCCCCAGATTGCGGCCCGGGGCGATCACCATTTTAAGGTCTATAAACAGGATGTTGACCAGGTCACTAGCACCCATCTTAGCCTGTTGGGGGAGCAGGAGCGCCTTGTGGAAATAGCACAAATGCTGGGCGGCAAAAAAGTTTCGGAAGCGGCCATGGCAAATGCAAGGGAGTTATTGGATTAAACCGTATCTTTACGGTTTGTAGAGAAACAGCCCAAGATTCTGGATATATTTAGGGGGGACTATTGAAGTATAAAACACAACCATAAAACAAGTAAAAATTATGTCTTATAACTTACTGAAAGGAAAACGGGGGATCATCTTTGGGGCTTTGGATGCCAATTCCATTGCCTGGAAAACCGCGGAGCGCGTTCATGAGGAAGGTGGAAAATTTGTGCTTACCAATGCACCCATTGCCCTGCGGATGGGCCAGATAAATGAACTGGCGCAGCAAACCGATTCTGAAGTAATTCCCGCCGATGCCACCAGTCTTGAAGACCTGGAGAACCTCATTACCAAGGCTACCGAAATATTGGGCGGCAAACTGGATTTTGTGCTTCATTCCATCGGGATGTCAGTGAACGTTCGCAAAGGAAACCACTACACAAGCCAAAATTATGATTTTACCCATAAAGGCTGGGATATTTCGGCCGTTTCCTTCCACAAGACCCTGCAGGTGCTCTACCAAAAAGATGCGATGAACGAGTGGGGGAGTATCGTAGCCCTAACC
>CAYSLM010000165.1:0-4053 GCA_964431895.1 uncultured Aequorivita sp. | reverse complement strand
CGGCAAGGGTTCCTTTGCTGTCTTCTTCAAAATATTGCTTCGCCGCGCCTGTGGTCAGGGTTTTTAGTCCTTCATAGGCCGTCAAGCGTTGGTCGGGGCCAAGTATTTTTCCGCTGCGGGTCACCCGGTTTACGGTGGCATCCAATACTCTCATAGAGTTGGGCATGGTTACCGGGGCATCGTGGTGGCTTGTTAGGTTGATGCCCGCTTCTAAAACGTCCCGGGTTGGGGAGATATAGGCGGCGCGGGTTTCGCCCAAAACCGATTCCACGTGCCAGTCACCCCAATAGAAGGTGTGCATGGGGAACAGGGAGGCGTACATATTTAGCCTAACGAGTTCGGGGATTTGGTCTTTTCTCAAGGTCTGGCCGTGGATAAGGACAGTTCGGTGGTCATCGTAGCCATATTCCTTTTCTGCGGCCTCTACCCCTCGTAAATATTGATCAATGGCGGCATCGCCGTTGCTGTGGCAGATAATTTGCCATTTGTTTTTAAAGGCCGTTTTTATCAAGTGGGTTGCCACGCTGTCTTCCATAACGGGGTAACCTTCATAGCAACCGGTTCGGCCTTCGGGATTTTTGTGATAGCATTTGGATAGCCAGGCCGTTTTGCCCTGGGGGGAACCGTCGAGGGTGAGCTTTACACCACCAATCCTGAATTTGTTTTTGTATTGGTGGGAAGGGCTGTAGTCGTCTTTTGCAATAAAATCGGTACCTATGGCAATATCGGGATAGGCAACCACGTCCATAAAGAACACGTTATTGCCGGCACCTGCCTTTAGAGCCTCGAGTTGGTCGGGGGTAGTCCTTCCATCTTGGGCGGTGAGGTAGCCGTTTTTGGCGTATTCCTCCTGGCCTTTCTTAAGACATTTTACCGCCATATCATCGTCCATTTTAGACAATAGGGGAAAAAGGATGTTAAAGGCGGCTGCCTCTTCAAAAATTCCGTTTGGGTTGCCTTCTTTGTCCCTTCTTATGATCCCGCCTTCCGGATCTTTGGTTTCTTTGGAATAATTGAGCATTTCCAAAGCCTTGGTATTTGCCACAGCCAAATGCCCCGACTGGTGCAGGATGATGACGGGGATATCTGTGCTCACCTTGTCGAGATCGGTGGCCTTGGGATGGTTTTTTTCTTCCAGTTGCGAATCGTCATAGCCGCTGCCGACAATCCATCCGGTTTTTTCCTGGATATATTTGCCATCCTCGGTGTTTTTATATTCGTTCAGGGTGTTTACGATGGTTTCAATATTGTGTCCGGGCCCATCAGGGGGCGGCAGGAGGTTGGCACACAGCGCGGTAAAGCCTACGTTAAAGAAATGGCCATGGGCATCGAGAAATGCGGGGAGCAAGGTTTTGCCCTTAAGGTCAATTTGCTGGGCATTCTCGCCGTGCCGGCTGAGCGCTTCTTCCTTTGAGCCGACAAAAACAATTTTCCCGTTGTTCTGAACAATGGCTTCGGCATAGGTGGGGGCATCGCCCTCCATGGTGAGGATGTCGCCGCCGTAATAGATAGTAGACTGACTGGCAGTGGGATCTGCCTGGGCCATGGTTTCTTTCTTGTTCTCCTTACAGGCCGAGAACAGAAAGACCGTTGCAATAATAAATGCAAAATTTTTCATAAAGCGAAAGTTTTAATTTGGTTGGTTCAACATAGATTTAGTGCCGATTATCCGGTTTTAAATCCGGAGGGCAGCCAAATATAGTTTTTTTTATTAAACCGAATATGAAAGAAATACTTGATTTGTGGTGCGGTGGGGGGTGGATGGTCTTTTCCATTAAAAAAGCCCTCCAAAAAAATGGAAGGCTTTTGTTGACAAGTATAGGAGCGCCCGATTATAAGCCTATCAGGTTCAAAAGAATGATCTCAAGGGTAACTTGGGTGTTGGCCATCACCGAAATATCCATAAGGTTTATATTCAACAGGCCTTCGGTTTCGATCATACCCGCAAATTCAAAAACGCCGTCATCATCGGGGTCTTCGTATGATGCAAAATGTACTTCGTAATTTCCTTCGTTGAGGAAGTAGAGCCCAAAGTTATTGTCGTTGCCCGTGGCCAAACTGCTGGTTACGGCATTGGCAAACCGTACCCCCGAGGCATTCTCCTGGGTCTCGGTAGCATTATAACTGCCTTTGGTATAGGCATAGGCAACTACTTTCTGGTTTTCCCTTCCGGTATTGTTTGTGGCCGCACCTGTTATCTTTCCGGTGTTTTCTGCATTTACCACCCTAATGCTATTTTGCAACTGGGCCGCAGCGGCAAAATTATATTCGCTTCCTTCGGACACAATAGCCTTCCGCAGGTCAAAATCAATAACTAATTTGTTGTTTGCACTGGCATTGATCTCAAAATCCTGGGTTGTGGCCAGGGTAGGATTATCCGTATCCAGCGCGACCTTATCTCCGTTTATCTTGAGCACATAATTGGCCGGGGCATTGCCGTTGGCGTCTGTCTCTTGGTCCAGTACCAAACTTAGCTGGTTATAGCTTCCGGCTGAAAGATCTATCTGGCCCAGCTGCTGGGTGTTTCCGTTGCGGAGTGCCATAAGGTCTACCGTGGTCTTGCTGAAGCCGGAGATGCTTTTTCCATCGACCTTTACATCGGCGATGGTCACGAAGACGCCTTTTATCTCGGCATTGTCTATAGGCGCATCGGTAATGTGGACCTCGGTATTGTACTTGGCGCCATCATTAATGGCCCCGTTGTCATCATCACTACAGGAGGCAAGGCCCACAATTACTGCCAGGGCCAGCAGGGTTTTGTAAAAAGCATTTGTTTTCATAGTTTATCTTTTTTTAGGATTGTTACTATGGCAATATTAGCGCAGGAAAATAAGCTGTAGTATGTGCTTTAACACGGATTAACTTTTTTTGGGAAAGATTGATTTTAACGGAAGCACTGCCCAAGAAAAGATGGTATTTGCCGCAAACTGTTGAACTGCAAGGGTTGTGCCTGTGGCTGCTTTCTTTTATCAGAAAAATGTGCGCTAGGGAAGTATCGGTTCTGCTAACTATTATTTAACGTATATCCCCCTGCGGGATTTAACAGTTTTTACCGCGATTTTGCCAATTCATATACTTCAAATTCCCCTTGGGCCACTACTTTTTGTATCTTTGCCCCCCTAATAATATACGATGGAAAAGACCTTTGATGTTCTCATAGAAATTCCCAAGGGAAGCCGAAATAAATACGAATACGATTTTGAGTTGAAGAAAATCCGGTTTGACCGAATGCTGTTCAGCAGTATGATGTATCCGGCCGATTACGGCTTTATCCCCGAAACCCTGGCCCTGGATGGCGACCCGCTTGACGTGTTGGTACTTGGGGGCGAACCTACTTTTCCTATGTGCGTGATGGAGGTGAAGCCCATTGGTGTTTTCCATATGGCCGATGAAAAGGGACCCGACGAAAAGATTATTTGCGTGCCCACCTCCGATCCTATCTGGAACCGCCTAAACGACCTTGACGATCTAAACGCCCATCTCATAAAGGAAATTGAACATTTCTTTAAGGTGTATAAAGATCTGGAGCAAAAAAAGGTAGATGTAGAAGGCTTTGGCGATGTAAATGAAGCTCTCGACATTTACCAACAGTGCGTAAAGCGCTACCAAGAAACCCCAGAGGTGCAGGGGCGGTTCAGTATTTAGCGGATTTGACGTAGGACGGACTTAGGACGTAGGACGGTAGGACTTAAGACGGTAATACTGGCCTATGGCCCGAAACCCTCAAGTCTCA
This sequence comes from uncultured Aequorivita sp., assembly GCA_964431895.1. Taxonomy (GTDB): domain Bacteria; phylum Bacteroidota; class Bacteroidia; order Flavobacteriales; family Flavobacteriaceae; genus Aequorivita. Next base: position 320 of record CAYSLM010000165.1, on the reverse strand, counting down.
AGTCTCACGTCTAAAGTCTCACGTCTCACGTCTAACATCTCAAGTCTAACCCAAATTTACAGTTTCGTATCCCAAACCATTTCCCTATTTTTGCAGTCGCAAATTTTTGAACAATCGTGAATCAATAAATCTATTAAATAATGGAACAGAACATTATCTTTATTCCCATAGTCCTTGCAGTGCTGGGTCTTTTGTTTATGCTCGTGAAGATGAGCTGGGTAAAAAAACAACCCGCGGGCAGCGACCGCATGAAGTTTATCTCAAAGAGCATCAAGGAAGGTGCCTTGGCCTTCCTCAACGCCGAATACCGTTTGCTGGTG
>CAYSLM010000164.1:0-4107 GCA_964431895.1 uncultured Aequorivita sp. | reverse complement strand
TCATCAAACAAGGGGAGGGGCACCAGGCTGTACACCGTAGTAGCATAGATAAGGTTGATGTCTGCAAAGGAGGATTGGAGTGCCTGGTTTTCAGAAATGACGGTTTCTATCTCGGAAAGCAGTTCCTCGGGGGTGGTACTGTGGTCCAGCCTTCGTTCCAAAAAGAAAGCTACCTGGCCGTCTTCTAAATTTGTGATCAAAAAAGAAAGCCCGTTCAAAGAAATTTGAACGGACAGTCTATGGGTTTGTGAACTCGGTATGTTAGTTGCTTGCTTCTGCATCATAGATTTTTGGCCAGTTCCCTGAAGTATTGACATCTTCGAGGGAGCCAACCTTGATATAAGGTCCATTTACCCCGTCAACCGATTGTACTTGCTTTTCCTGGATGATAAGGTCTTTGTCCAAACCTTGCAGCACAACATCTTTGGGTACTTTGGCCTCAAATACCGAATAGGTTATATCGTTCTTTTCAATTTTTCCGCTTTTCAGATCAAACTTTGCATCAACACCTTTTACGGGTACATTCATCATGGTTTTGTATCTGTCGGAATTTCCGAAAAGGGAATCCTTTACAGGGGTGAAGCCCAGGGTATCTATCAATGATTCTTCAATAAAATACCCAGATTCAATTCCGTAGGCCTTGTTTTTGGCCACATCGGCGTAGCTGGTGTCTCTTCTTTGGGTTATGGCAAATTTTGCGGTGTCAATAAAACTCACCAAACTGTCCCAGCTTCCGGTAAAGCTACCGGTGATTTCTTTGTGAGCAAGTTCTGCTGACTGGATGTCCTTCAAATTCGCGATTACCTTGGCATAGCGTGCCTCCTTGATTTTGTTGAACTCTACGGGGCCCATGATGGAGTTCCATAACTTCCAGCCCAAAAAGACGATGACAATCCAAAGAATAATCTGAATTACTACTTTCATTATTGATAGTATTTGTTTATGTGTTGATTTTACTAAAAAGGTCTATCGCAAATCTACAATTTTTTTTTGTTCGCAAAAGTATATTGCCAAAAAATCATACCTATCTTTAAACCCTGGATATTAGCACCGCATGATGAATGAACTTGAATTTTACGCATTTTTAAAGAATGATTTTCCGCACCAAACCACACCCAAACAAGATATTGCCCTGCAATTGTTGGCAAAATTTGTACTGGGCAAGGGCCCGAATGAAACCTTTTTGCTCAAGGGTTATGCCGGAACGGGGAAGACTACCCTCGTAGGATCGTTGGTAAAAAACCTGGCACGGGTCAAGCGGCGCGCCGTACTGCTGGCCCCCACGGGCCGGGCGGCCAAGGTAATAAGCAACTACAGTGGCAAACAGGCGCTGACCATCCACAAAAAAATATATTTTCCCAAGCGCCAAAAGGCTACCATTTCGTTTACCCTCCAAAAGAACAAACACCGCGACACCATTTTTATAGTTGATGAAGCCTCGATGATCCCCGATATCAACCAGGATTCGAAGCTGTTTGAAAACGGCTCGCTCCTCGACGATCTCATGCAGTATGTGTACAGTGGCCATAACTGCAGGCTGCTGTTGATAGGCGATACCGCGCAATTGCCGCCGGTACACCTTTCCCTAAGCCCAGCACTTGACGCTGGATTGTTGGAGAACCAGTACAACCGGCAGGTAACGCAATTAGAGCTGGATGAGGTGGTTAGACAACAGGGGCAGAGCGGTATTCTGGCCAATGCAACCACCATTCGGGAACGGTTGGAAGACGAAATGTTTGAAAGGTTTAAGTTCTCGGTTCATGGCTTCCCAGATATCATCAGGCCTGTGGACGGCCAAGAAATCATGGATGCCATAAGCGACAGTTACGCCACCTTGGGCAATGAGGACACCGTTATTATAGTACGTTCAAATAAGCGAGCCAATCTTTATAACCAGAATATTCGCCAGCGTATTCTTTTCCAGGATGCCGAGCTGGCCGCCGGCGATTATCTCATGGTCGTGAAAAACAACTACCATTGGGTAGACAATACCAGTGAGGCCGGCTTTATAGCCAATGGCGATATCATTGAAATCCTCGAGATTTTTGCGTTTCGGGATCTCTATGGGTTCCGGTTTGCCGAAGTGAAGATGCGAATGGTTGACTACCCTAATATGAAACCGCTGGAAACCGTGCTTCTTTTGGATACCCTTACCTCAGAGAGTGCCTCCCTTAGCTATGAGCAGTCAAATATGTTGTATCAGGAAGTAATGAAGGATTATGCCATGGAAAAATCTAAGTATAAAAAATTCCTGGCGGTAAAAAACAACAAATATTTCAATGCGTTGCAGGTGAAATTCAGTTATGCCATTACCTGTCACAAATCGCAAGGAGGGCAGTGGAACACGGTATTTGTGGAACAACCCTATCTGCCCGAAGGTATTGATAGGGAGTACCTGCGCTGGCTGTACACCGCCGTGACCCGCGCCCGCAAAAAACTGTATTTGATAGGGTTTAGGCAAGAGTTTTTTGTAGATTCGTATTAAAGGTTTTTTAAAATTGAATCGAACACGCAAACCTTCGTCTTTTGGAAACACTTGACCTGATAATAAGTATTTGTTTGGGCATAGGTCTTGCCTCGGCTGTGGGGTTTAGGGTGTTTCTGCCCTTGCTTGTCCTGAGCCTGGCGGCGCATTATAACCTAATTCCCCTAAACGATTCTTGGCAATGGTTGGGCAGTCTTACGGCCATCATTGCTCTTGGCGTGGCTACTGTGGTTGAAATCTTTGGGTACTATATTCCTTGGGTTGACAATGCGCTCGATACCGTGGCCATACCCTTGGCGGCCCTAGCAGGTACGGCCGTAATGGTGGCCTCGATCTCCGATTTGGGGCCAGTTATTACTTGGGCACTGGCCATAATAGCCGGTGGCGGCACAGCGGCTGCCATTAAAGGCAATACCTCTGCCGCGCGCCTTACATCAACTTCTACTACTGGCGGGCTCGCCAATCCCGTCCTCACAACTGTAGAAACGGGCACGGCCATCCTTATGTCTTTGCTTTCCATTTTCTTGCCTGTCGTGGCGCTTGTTTTGGTTGTCCTAATATTTTTCCTGCTTTTTAGGTTTTATAAAAAGCTTTACAAAAAGCGGGCGCCGAGAACTTAATCTTCTTATTTTTGAAATCATTTTTAAAAAACTTGTCTTGAAAACCATCGCAATGATTCCCGCGCGTTACGGCGCCTCGCGTTTCCCCGGAAAGTTAATGCAGGATTTGGGCGGAAAGCCCGTAATTGTTAGGACCTATGAAGCCGCCAAGGCTACCGAACTCTTTGATGAGGTGTACGTGGTTACCGATAGCGAGGTTATTTTTAAGGAAATAGAACTGCACGGCGGAAAGGCCATTATGAGCCAAAAACAGCACGATTGCGGCAGTGACCGCATTGCCGAGGCCGTAGAGGATATGGATGTTGATATCGTGGTAAACGTACAGGGCGATGAACCCTTTACCAGTAGGGAAGGCCTAGAGCGGGTACTGGCCGTTTTTGATGGTCCCGATGCCGAAAAAATCGATTTGGCCTCCCTTATGGCCGAAATCCATGATTGGAAGGAGATAAGCGATCCCAATTGTGTGAAGGTAATTGTAGATAAAGATGATTTTGCACTTTATTTCTCCCGTTCGCCCATTCCTTACCCACGCGATAAGAACGTGGCCATACAGTATTACAAGCACAAGGGTATCTATGCTTTCAGGAAACAGGCCCTTATGGATTTTTACCGGCTGCCCATGCGCTCGCTCGAGGCCGTTGAGAAAATTGAGTGTATCCGCTATTTGGAATATGGCAAAAACATCAAAATGGTAATTTCCAACGCCACTGGGGTTGAGATCGATACCCCGGAAGATCTAGCGCGGGCCAACAGAATTTTAAAACAACGCAAGCCCAATACGGTAAACAATAAGTTCCGAAACTTTCCCATGGTACCCAAGGTAGTGTTTGGCGAAGGATGTTTTGATCAATTGTCTTCCATACTTGCCGGCCATAAAAAGGAAAACGCACCCTTTATATTTTTGGTAGATGACGTATTTGAAAACAATTCCTCTTTTACCGATCGCATCAACCATCGGTACAACTATAAATTGATCTTCATCTCTGCCGAGGATGAACCAAA
>CAYSLM010000163.1:0-4114 GCA_964431895.1 uncultured Aequorivita sp. | reverse complement strand
ACTCGCGGGAAGTGGCCAGACTATGTGGCGTAATGGCCGCGGAACTTGGGCTGAATGCCAAACTGGCCAAACGTGCGGGCTTGCTTCACGATATAGGCAAGGTACCCGAAACAGAGACCGAAATGCCCCACGCCCTTCTGGGAATGCAGTGGGCCGAAAAATACGGCGAAAAACCCGAAGTGTGCAACGCCATTGGTGCCCACCACGATGAGATTGAAATGACCGGCCTGCTCTCGCCCATAGTCCAGGTTTGTGATGCCATAAGCGGGGCAAGACCCGGGGCAAGGCGCCAGGTGCTGGATTCATACATACAGCGCTTAAAGGATCTGGAGGATATAGCGTTCGGCTTCAACGGTGTAAACAAGGCATATGCAATTCAGGCAGGACGGGAACTGCGGGTGATGGTAGAAAGTGAAAAGGTGAGCGATGACAAGGCCGCACAACTATCTTTTGAGATTTCACAAAAAATACAGACCGATATGACCTATCCCGGCCAGGTAAAAGTGACCGTAATAAGGGAAACGCGGGCGGTAAACATTGCCAAGTAGATTTAACCCAACCAATAAATTTAAATTACCGCATAATACCAGATCGGGACTGTCTATATTGAAAAGGCAGTCCCGATCTGGTTTAAATTGTCCATAAAATCTTATTCGTCATAAATATTTTGGTAACCGCGCGAAGGTTCGTCAAAGAACCTCCCGGTGATAAAACGGAAATGGTGGTCAAGTTTTGAAATTTTCTTCATATCCGCATCGGTTAAGTTGACATCTGCTGCTTGAAAATTGGAAATGATATGCTCTTTGGTAGTAGATTTTGGAATGGCCGCACACCCACGGTGCGTGTGCCAGGCTATCAATACTTGTGGCACCAGGGCATTGTGTTCCTTTGCAATTTCCTTTAAAATCTCAATATCCATTAAATTGGGTTCTTGGGCAGCTTTCATTGCGCTGCTACGGTCGCCAGAGCCCAATGGTGAATAGGCGGTAACATGAATGTTTTCCTTTTTACAATAATCCAACAGGGCGTCTTGCCGCAGGAGCGGGTGAAGCTCTACCTGGTTCATTTCGGGCTTTGTTTCGGCTTTCGAAATGAGATCCTTTAGCTTTTTTACACTAAAATTGGAAACTCCTATATGGCGTGTAAGGCCATCTTTTTTCACCTGTTCCATTTGCTCCCAGGTATCTATCAGGGGTACTTCAGACAAGGGAAGATAGTCTTCGGGCTTTTTGGGAAATTCCACCCTGTGGCGAAAAGCTACCGGCCAGTGAATGAGATATAAGTCTAAATAATCCAGCCCCAATTTTTTTAGGGATTCCTCAAGAGCTGGCCGTACCTGACCTTCGCCATGGCTATCATTCCAAAGTTTTGAGGTAATGAATACATCTTCGCGAAATATTTCGCCTTCGGCAAAAACTTCCGCCAAGGCTTCGCCAATCTGTTCCTCATTGCCGTAGTTGGTAGCGGTGTCTATGTGCCGATAGCCGGTGTGAAGGGCATCTATCACGGCTTTTTTCACATCGTTTCCCTTGGCTTTCCAGGTGCCTAGGCCTATGGCGTGCATGGTGTCGCCATTATCAAATTTTAGTGTCTTCATGGTTTTTTCTTTGTTTTTCTTTTCAAAATACAAAACTGGGGTTGGTTGCTAAAGGAATTGCCGGGGTTTAGGTTTTTTTTAACCGAATGGGCTGTTTCTGGCCCAGATAAAAATAGAGGCTAGCTCCCATTCCTGCGCGGATGGAACCTATTGATGACTTCCGAAAGATGGCGGCGGTCAATGTGGGTGTAAATCTCGGTGGTGGTAATGCTTTCGTGCCCGAGCATTTGTTGAATTGCCCGCAAATCGGCCCCGTTTTCCAAAAGATGGGTGGCAAAGGAATGCCGAAAGGTGTGCGGACTTATATTTTTGGTAATTCCCGCCTTTATGGCCAACTCCTTGACTATGGTAAAGATCATGGCCCGGGTCAATGCCCTTCCGCGCCTGTTGAGAAAAAGCGTATCGCGGGCCTCGGGGGCAATGGGCTGGTGCACCCGCACCTCTTTTCGGTAAGTGTTGATGTACTTTTGGGTGATGGAACCAATGGGCACCAAGCGCTGTTTGTCACCCTTGCCGGTTACCTTTATAAACCCTTCCGCAAAAAACAGATCGGAAAGCTTTAGATCAATAAGCTCCGTAACCCGAAGGCCGCAGCCGTAGAGGGTTTCCAAAATAGCCCTATTACGTTCCCCCTGTGGATGCCCAAGATCTATGGCCCCGATAAGAGAATCTATTTCTTCGACCGATAGGGTGTCTGGCAGCTTTCTTCCCAAACGGGGCGATTCCAGAAGTTCCATGGGGTTGGTTGGTCTATAGTCCTCAAAGACTAAATATTTGAAGAAGCCTCTCAGGCCCGAGATGAGCCTGCTCTGCGAACGGGGGTTCAGTTCCTTCGCCATTCTATAAATAAAGTCTTTTATGGTCTCTTCATTGATGGCAATAGGCGACACCTCTATCTGGTTGTCATGCAACCAGCGCATCAGTTTCTTTATGTCGAGGGAATAGTTAACTATGGAATTTTCGGAAAGGCCACGCTCCAGCCGCAGGTAGTTCTGGTAGTCCTTTAGTGCGTGTTGCCATTTCATAAGGCTATAATACTACTAAATTCAAAAGTTAACAAAAAACTAAATGCATTTTTAACCAAATAAGGAAAGGTATCTTTGCGTTTTCAATACAAACCTCAAAAACAAGAGACATGAAAAAATTATTTGTAGCCATCTTTGCCCTAATGGTGGGCGGCACCGCTTTTTCGCAAGGACTTGACCTAGGGGTAAAGGCCGGCGTTAACTTTGCGAATATTTCAGATGTGAACGATCTTTCAAGCAAAACCGGTTTTCAGGCGGGGATATTTGCGGGAATAAAATTTACCGACAAGGTCGCAATCCAAGCAGATGTACTGTATTCCCAACAGGGGGCTGAGTTTGATTATGGAAAGTTTGACCTGAACTATGTGAACATCCCAATTGTGTTGAAATATTATTTGGTACAGGGCCTCAATATACAGGCTGGGCCGCAGTTTGGGTTTATTCTGGACGACGATATTTATGTAGATGCATTTGGCACCAATTCCATAGAGGCCAATGCCGAGAAAAGTGATGTTTCAGGTGTAGTGGGTGCTGGGTACGATTTTCCGTTTGGGGTGCGCGTAGATGCCCGTTACAATTTTGGGCTTACCGATGTGACCAAATACGATTCCCTGGAAGGGAAAAACAACGTGTTTTCCATTGCCCTGGGCTACTCCTTTTTATAAGGGAAAGAAATAATAAAATATTGAAAATCCACCTTCCCGTAAGGTGGATTTTTTTATGGAATTTTTAAGTGCAATTGCTAAAAACCCCCTAAAACTGGGGGTTTTTCCGTTAAACCTTAGTAAAAGCAGGTGGATAGTCGCTGAATAATTAGTTCATTTGGACCATTAACTAAAAAAAACAGAGATATGAAAAAGTTAGTTTTTATTGTAGCAATTGCTCTATTCTCCACCAGCGCGGTCCTTGCCCAGGAAGTACGTATTGGGTTTAAGGGCGGGGTAAACCTGGCGACGCTTGGTGGCGACGTAGAAAACGCAGACCACAGAACGGCCTTCCACCTTGGGGGGCTTGTTGAAATTCCGTTGAGCGAGCGGTTTTCGGTACAGCCCGAGATCCTTTATTCTGCACAGGGTGCAGAGTATGAAGAGGCTGGAAGCTTTGGGGGCGTTCCCTATGACTATACCGCTACTGCCAAGCTTGACTATATCCAAGTACCCGTAATGGCAAAGGTTTACCTGATAGATGGTCTAGCTTTGGAGGCCGGTCCGCAGGTAGCATTTTTGGTGAGTGATAAGTATGAATATGATGGAAATGTAGGGCCACTTGAAGGCAGCGGTGAGGGAGGTTTTGACGATAATGACCTATCGAGCGTTGACGTATCCCTGGGTGCCGGAGCCTCCTATAGGCTGCCGATGGGCTTGTTTTTTGGTGCCCGATATAATTTTGGTTTGGGCAACGTAAACGATGCCGCCGACAAGGATGATTATAAGGTACACAACAATGTCCTTCAAGTATCTGTGGGGTATTCATTTTAAACTCGAAAGCTAAA
>CAYSLM010000162.1:2513-4148 GCA_964431895.1 uncultured Aequorivita sp. | reverse complement strand
ATTTCCTCCACCAAATGGTCTTCCAGCCCCAAAACCGCAGCCATGGTCGAGGGGGTTTTTTCACACGCCTTTTGCATGGCCAGCGCGCGTTTGTAAACCAGTTGCAGCCCATCGGCAAAGGCGAGGGTTTTGTTGGCCACCAATGCCGAAATTTCTCCTAATGAATGCCCAGCTACCATATCGGGCTGGAATTTGCTGCCCATTACTTGTGCCAAGATTGTGGAATGCAGAAAAATGGCGGGTTGGGTAACCTTAGTTTCCTTAAGTTCCTCGGCGGAGCCTTCAAACATAATCTTGGTAATGTCAAAGCCCAGAATGTCATTGGCTTGTTGGAAAAGTTCCTTCGCCTTGGTGGAATTTTCATAAAGGTCCTTGCCCATTCCGGTAAATTGGGCGCCTTGGCCGGGAAAAATATATGCTTTCATAATCAATGGTTTTGTAAACTTAATTGCTCGGTCACAGCTTGTAAAAATAGAAATAAAAAATTCCCCACAGGCAAAACTGCCCGAGGGGAATATATATTAAGCCTGTAAACTATAATTTCATTTTTCCCGAACTGCCCAAGTCAGTATCCTTTCCCGTAAGGGCCGCCGTTCCCAATTTAAAGAGCGTTACCAATTTGTTGTGGTCATTGCTCCAATAGGCGGCTTGGTCGGGGGTAAATTTTATGGCGGTAATCTTTGGATCTTCGGGGCCGTCAAACCAAGCTTTGTCCATTTTGCTGAAAAGCGACTCGATTTTTTCGCGGTCAATGTGGATTTCGGAAAAACCGTATACGCTCAAAAACTTGCCGCTCCCATCGCTAAAAAGCAGTTGGCAGGCCGAGTTGTTTTCAATATCGCGATTGTGGTCGCTGTCGCGAAGGCTCAAAAACCATAGGTTGCCGGCCTCATCCACCTCTTTGGTGTACATAGGCACCACGCTTAGCGGCTGCCGGTCCAATTGGGTGGCAAACATGCAAATGGTGATATCATCCACCAGCTCCCTAAATTTCTTTCGTGCTTCCGTATTGTTCAGATTTTCTTTTCCCATAATGTTTTGCTTTTCCTTAAAATTAAGCTTCGGCAACCGAAATTCAGGCCAAGGTTTTATTAAAGTTATGGGAAAAGTGTGTTAAGGGGGAAAATGGAATTCCACAAAAATCTACGAATATCTTTTGACAATAGATGAAACCTGTTGCAGATATCCGCTTCCGAAGAGATTGAGATGCACCAGCAAATAATACAGTTGCCAAAGGGGAAGCCGTGTGCTCCAGTCTTCATTTAAAGGAAAAAGGGAGTTGTATTTTGTAAAAACTTCTTCCGCAAACCCACCGAACAATTTCATCATGGCCAAATCCATTTCGCGGGGAGCGAATGCCACGGCAGGATCAATCAGGGCCGGCCTGCCATTTGGGGCCACGAGATAATTGCCGCTCCAAAGGTCGCCGTGGATTAGGGAAGGGGCTTCGTTTGGGATTTCTTCGGAAATATTTTTATAGAAACTTCCCAAATCATCAAAACCAAACCCGCGGTCAAACGCCATCTTAAACTGCGGTTCCAGCCGTTGCGAAATGTAGAATTCCGAAGCGCTTTCGCATAAACCGTTATATTGGGGAAGACTGCCAATGTAATTGTCATGGTCCAGGCCAAACTG
>CAYSLM010000162.1:0-2413 GCA_964431895.1 uncultured Aequorivita sp. | reverse complement strand
CAGGAGAAAAACTTGATTGATATCGCCGCCAGACAAAGGGCTTGCTTCCTTGAGGTGGAGGTTGTTTTGGGAGGCTATGTGTTTAAAAAGTTCTTTCAATTGAGGGAGTAAACCTCACAGGTATCTGAGACCTGTGAGGTTTGTTTTTAAAATTTCAATTATTTACGCACCCAGGTTTCGTAGGTAAAGAAATAGTCGTGCCGTTCATCCTTCCCGTGTTGGGTGTCAGAAACCAATTGCCATTCCTCTTTTGAAAATTCGGGAAAGAAGGTGTCTGCATCCTCAAAGGTTCCGTGTACGCGTGTGAGCTCGATTTTTTCGGCACGTGGGAGGGCCATTTTATAAATTTCGCCACCGCCGATAATAAAGGGTTGGGCATCTTCCTTGGCTTGTTGCAGGGCTTCCTCCAGGCTATGGACCACTACGGCACCTTCTTTTTTATAATCGCGGTTGCGGGTGATGACCAGATGGATGCGGTTGGGAAGCGGTTTGGGAAAGGATTCAAAAGTCTTGCGGCCCATGATGATGTAGTGGCCGGTGGTCAATTTTTTAAAACGTTTAAAATCGTCGGGCAGGTGCCAGAGCAGGCCGTTGTCTTTTCCCAGTTCGTTGTTCTCGCCCGCGGCGGCAATCATCGTTATCATTGTACGTCTGGCGGTAAGGGGTTGTTCAGTTCGTTTTTTTTGGAGGCTTCTGGTGGAGATTTGGGCAGTTGGAGTTGGTCATCCACTTTTTTCTGGAGTTCTGCCATGCGTTCGGCTTGGCGCGCCTTTAGTTTTTCGAGTTGGCGGTCTTCCCATTCCTTTCCCATAAAGCTGTTGAGCAGAAATACATTGAGAAGGTGGATAAGAAAAATAAAGGTCCAGATAAGGATGGCCCAAATAAACCAATCCTGAAAAAAAGTCTCATTGCCATAACCCAGCACCGGGTTGATGATGATGAGCAGGACCGAGCCCACCAGATACAAAATAAAATGGCGCATCAGGTTTTTCTTCTGCTTGATGCGGCGGCGGGCATATTCGTACTGTTCGCGCTGTTCGCGCTGCTCGGAATCAAATTTTTCGGTTTTCTTGGGTTTTGAGAACATAGTTGGTTAATTTCGTTGCAATTCAACTTCAGCATTGTAAAAATACCTAAAATTCGCCGTTTTGGCCACTTGTCTATGGAAGATTTGAGAAAACATTTTCCCGCCTTGGAAGGCTGCACCTACCTAAATACCGCTTCAAATGGAATAATCCCCAAGGCGGTGATTGAGTGGCGCCGCCAGCACGATATAGATATGATGATGCAGGCCAGCAATTTTCGGGACGACCAAAGGCAGCGGTTTGAAAGCATTAAAAAGACGGTGGCGGCATTTTTTCACGCGTCGGCATTTGAGGTGGCCTTGGTGCCCAATGTTTCTTTTGCTTTCAACACGGTTTTGGAAGGACTTCCTGAGGGAAAGAAAATACTGCTGCTGAAGAATGACTATCCCTCAGTGAATTGGCCCGTGGAAACCCGTGATTTTGACGTGTGCTATGCTGTGATCGATGAAAATCTGGAAAGGAATATAGAAGAAGCGGTAGCAAAACACAGGCCGGAGATTTTTATGTTCAGCCTGGTGCAATGGCTGAATGGCATAAAAATAGACCTCGAGTTTTTAAAACGGTTAAAAAGCTATCATCCCCAGCTGTTGCTCATTGCCGATGGCACGCAATATCTGGGGACCGAGCCTTTCAGTTTTGCCGAAAGTGGTATTGATGTGCTGGGTGCAAGTAGCTATAAATGGCTCACGGCGGGCTATGGCAACGGCTTTATCATGGTGCGGGAAGCCGCGCGGGACCGTATTTTTCCGCGGACTATTGGTTTCAATTCAGCTGAGAGCTTTCATAGTCTGGCCGCAGAAACCGCTTTTTTGAAACACTTTGAGCCCGGGCATTTGGATACGCTCAACTTTGGCAGCCTGGAGCAGTCGCTTAGGTTTCAGCAAAGTTTGGGCACTGCGGAATTGTATGGCCATATTGCATCCCTTTCCGCTTTGGCGAAGGAACGATTTTCGGAATTGGGTTTGCTTAAAAAGGATACCCTGTTGCGGGAAGGCCACAGTCCTATTTTCAATATAATAGGCGATAAGGAGCTTTTTGAAAAGCTGAAACGGCGCAATATTATCTGTTCGCTCCGAGGTGGGGGCATCCGGGTAAGTTTCCATTATTACAATACCGAAGATGACCTTTACAGAATTTTGGAAGTCTTGCGGTAATCATTCCTCAATTTTCACCCCTTTCCAAAAAGCCACGTGGTCTTTAATGGCGTGGGCAGCCGCCTTGGGCTCGGGATAGTACCAGGCCGCGTCCTCATTGGTTTCGCCGTTTACCACAATATGAAGATAAGAAGCCTCTCCCTTCCAAGGGCAGTGGGAGTGGGTATCGCTTTC
>CAYSLM010000161.1:0-4166 GCA_964431895.1 uncultured Aequorivita sp. | reverse complement strand
AAGTACTATTTCGGGCTTTAGCCCAATTACCAGAGCTGTTGATTTAGTTGGAAGGAATGGGGCTAAAGCCCATATCTTTCCATCCTTATTTTTTCCCCTGGCTAAAGCCAGGGGCAATTTCAAAAGGCTAAAGCCAGGGGCAATTTGAAAAAGGCTAAAGCCAGGGGCAATTGATAAAGGGGAAAGCCAGAATCATTTGGATTAATTAGGCCGGGGAGATGTAATGAGGGAGTTCTTTTGGGAATTTTACAGAAAACAATTGCCTTGGGCTTTAGCCCAGCAGGATGTTATGGGAAAGATTTTTTGGGAATTTTACAGAAAACAATTGCCCTGGGCTTTAGCCCGGGAGGATGTTGTGGGAAAGATTTTTTGGGAATTTTACAGAAAACAATTGCCCTGGGCTTTAGCCCAGGGGTAGGTTAGTTGAAGTACTATTTCGGGCTTTAGCCCAATTACCAGAGCTGTTGATTTAGTTGGAAGGTATGGGGCTAAAGCCCAAATCTTTCCATCCTTATTTTTTTCCCCTGGCTAAAGCCAGGGGCAATTGATAAAGGCTAAAGCCAGGGGCAATTGAAAAAGACTAAAGCCAGGGGCAATTGATAAAGGCTAAAGCCAGGGGCAATTGAAAAAGACTAAAGCCAGGGGCAATTGAAAAAGGCTAAAGCCATGGGCAATTGCAAAAGGCTAAAGCCAGGGCAATTTCAAAAGGCTAAAGCCAGGATCAATGGAATATGATTCCCATGAAAACAATTGCCTGAATGTTGACCTTCCCCACTAAAGCACATCAAAAACAAAGCCCAACAGCCAATAGAGGACCAAAAAGACCACTATGGTACCTATGCAACCGCAACGGCCGCCGCCTATCTTTTTTGCGCCCCACCCGGCGAGAATTATCCGAAGTAGTTTTTTCATCTTCAAAAAATATTAAGGTTAATATGGCCTATGGCAAAGCCTGTATACCATCACCACTTATATATTGTCTTTCTCAGGAATTGTTTTCTTCTTCCGCGCCATCTTCCCGCGGGGCCATCTGCAGCTTGTTCTTGGCAAAATCCAAGGTGCGGATGGGGAAGGGGATGTTGATTCCTGCCTCGTCAAAATGTTTCTTGATAAGCTTGATGGCCTGGTGCTGGGCCTCCAGCTTCGGTTTTGGTTTTTGGCTTTTTATCCAAAAGCGCACCTTGAAGTTGATAGAGCTGTCGCCGAATTCGGTAAAGAAAAACTCCACGCCCTCACCTTCCTGCTGCTCAAAATTTTCTGAAATGATCTTTACCACCAGGTCTTCCACCTGTTGCAGATCGTCCTCATAGCCCACGCCACAACTTACTGACACCCTGCCACGCTCGGTCCAGGAGTAGTTGGTAAAGGGGTTTTCCACAAAAATCTTGTTGGGGATGATCACATAGTCATTATCGGGTTGTCGCAGGGTGACGTTGCGCAGGTCTATTTCCTCCACATAGCCAGAGTTGCCCTGGGCATCAATATAATCGCCAATGCGCACCTTCGGCATAAAGGAGAGCATAAAACCAGATACGGTATTGCTTAGGGTACCCTGAAGGGCAAAGCCTATAGCCAAACCCATTACTCCTGCACCGGCCAGCACCGAGGTGAGAACTTTGTCAAGCTGCATTACGCCCAAGGCAATGAAAAAACCAATCAACAGGAAAATGGCGTACACCAATTTGGAGAGCACCTGCCTCATGGAGGTGTCGCTTATCCGTTTGAAAATAACTTTATAGGAAAGCTTTTTCATGCCGCGGGCAATGAAGTAAAACACCACCATGACCAATAGGGCCACCACGAAGTTGGGGAGTTTAAGGATGATGGCATCCAACCAGCCATCAAGCTTTTCCCATAGGTTGGAAATTGAATCGCTCACTGAGAATTTTTCTGACATAATTTATTTCTTTAAAAAAGTGCGGAGAGCATAAAAGTACCTATAATCCAAAGGATCAAGGAGAGCGTGCCCCCAATTATAACAAAATGTTTAAACTTATAAAAGCCCATGCCGTAGATCAGGGTATTGGTTTGGTAGCCCATAGGGGTGAAAAAACTGAAATTGGCACCAAATAGCACCGCCAGGATGAATGGCTTAATGGAAAGGCCCAGCCCCATGGCTACCGAAAAGGCAATGGGCGTCATGATGATGGCCGTGGCGTTGTTGCTTACCATACTGCTCATCAACATAGTAACCAAAAACACAATTCCGATGATGATAATATTAGATTGCCCGCTGAGGAGCTGTAGCAGGTGGTCTGAGATCCACCTGTCTGCTCCGGTATTGTTCATGGCAATCCCCAGGGGGATCATTCCCGCCAACAGGAAAATAACCTGCCAGTTTATGCGGTGATAAACATCGTTTAGGTTTAGGCAACGGGTCAACAACAACAGGCATACGCCGGTTAAGGCGCTCAATAAGATGGGAAGGATACCACTGGCTGCCAGGGCAATGACCACCAGTAAAATGGTGAAGGAAAGTATCCTTTTTGACTTGTTTACAGCGGGTAGCACCTCGTGTTCCCGCAATATGGCAACGTTTTCCATTTCGGCCAATTGGCCTATATCGTTTTTAGGTATTTCCACAAGTAGGCGGTCACCGGGCTTGAGGGTGATCTGGTCCATATCCTTGCGTACCAACCGTTCTTGGGTGTTGCGAATGTTCTTTCTCTTTTTGATGGCAATGGGCAGCGCATTTTGGAATGACTGTTGGCGCAGTTGCTTCAGGGTTTTTCCGATGAGGACGGAGCCGGGCAGGATCAATAATTCAATATAGCCTATCTGGTTTGGTTTTTTGGAGTCTTCGGAAGCCTCCTCACCCTCATCGGCGTTATTTCTTTCCTTGGTCTTGCGGATGCTTAGTTTTTGGGCTTCCTTCAGCTTGGCCAAGGCTTCAAGATTGCACATAAGTACCAGTTTATCGTTTTTGCGCAGGGTTATGTATTTTCCGGGAGCGTTGGTTATCTGGTTGTTCCGGGTAAGTTTTAAAATGGATATTTCGGGATGGGTGTAGAAGAAGGTATCCTCAATTTTTTTATCGATCAGGTCAGAATCGCGGTTTATCTCAACAGTGGTGATAAAGTTGTTAAGATCATAGGCTTCCTTGAGGTTTTCCTTGGCTTCCCTGGGCAGCCAGCGCGAGGCGAAGGTAATGACGATGATACCTATAAGAAGAAAGATGGTGCCTTGCAAGGTAAACTCAAAAAAGCTGAACCGTTCGGCCCCAAGATCGCGGGCCACCGAATTTACGATGAGGTTGGTAGATGTTCCCATCAAGGTACAGCTTCCTCCCAAAATTCCGGCAAACGAAATGGGCAGCAGCAGTTTGGCCTGTGGCAGGTTGAAACGTTTGGCCAATTCCGAAATGATTTTTATAAATACAATGACCACCGCCGTGGTATTGATAAAGGCCGAAATGCCTCCTGTGATCAACATCATTATAGGAAGCAGCAAAAAAAGAGGAAGCATGTGAAGGTTCTTCATCATTCTGGCCAGAGCGGCGATAACCCCATTGTCTTCCAGGGCCAAGGCAATGATCATGAGGCTGAGTACTGTAATGGTGGCCGTGTTTGAAAAACCCGAAATTGCTTCTTCCGGCTTTACCAGTCCCGTTAGGGCCAGGGTTGCAATGAGGAGCATGGCAATCTTATCGGCCGTGAAGACCTCAAAGGCGAAAAGGAGAATGGTGACAAAAAGAATAAAAAAAACGAGTATTATTTCTGCTGTCATCTTTTTTTGGTTGTTCTTATAAAGATAACGGCAGAAATAAAACCCGTTGCCAAGAAAATCCTAAAATTATCCAGATTACCTGGTTTTTTAACATTTTGGTTTAGCCCAAATACTTCTTCAGGATGTGGCTTTTGGAGGTTTGGCGCAACCTGCGGATGGCTTTTTCGCGTATCTGGCGCACCCGCTCGCGGCTCAGGTCAAAGGTATCGCCTATTTCCTGGAGGGTCATGGGGGGCTGGCCACACAGGCCGAAGTTAAGCCTTACCACATCTGCCTCGCGGGGAGCCAGGGTATCGAGGGCGCGGTTTATTTCAATCCTTAGCGATTCGTGCATCAGGCTCTTGTCTGGGTTCGGGCTTTCGCCAGAGCTTAGCACGTCGTAGAGGTTGTTGTCATTTTCACCTTCCTGAAAAGGGGCATCCATAGAGAGGCTGCGGGTA
>CAYSLM010000160.1:0-4190 GCA_964431895.1 uncultured Aequorivita sp. | reverse complement strand
GGTCCAGATCTTCGGTGAGAACGCCAGCACCGTAAAACGATTGATCAAGGAATAAGTATTTTTTGTTTTACCTTTCTTCATAAAAAAGGCCTTTCCGCTAAAATGGAAAGGCCTTTTGTTTTCTCGAAAAAGTTTCTTTGCGTAAGTTTCAAAAGCATTACTTTTAAAAACCAAAATTAAAGACTATGCTTCCTTGGCACCAATATTTAATGGGTATTCTATATATACTTGCAGGTATAAACCATTTCAGAAAACCAAAACTTTACAAGCGCATTATTCCGCCTTATATACCCGCAAAAAGTACTGTGGTAATGCTAAGCGGATTTGCCGAAATGATCTTAGGCCTGATGGTTATGAACAAGAACACCCAGACAGAGGCTGCCTGGGGAATAATCATTATGTTGGCCCTCTTTTTACCGGCCCATTTATATATGCTCCAGAAAAAAGAAGCTTCCTTGAAAATGCCGAAATGGCTCTTGATTCTACGGCTTCCGTTGCAGTTGGGATTGATGTACTGGGCTTATATCTATACCTGAAATAATTGGTGAAAAACGCAGCGCAAAATTTAACCGAAGATCTCGTTCAAAAGTTTGGCTAAGCGAATGCCTCCTTTTTGCAACTGGAAACGAAGGGGATCCATATATTCGTACATATAGTTATATCCCAATTTCTCCCCAATTTCGGTATGGGCATAGATGTTTTCGCACAAGGCCCGGCTTTCGTACATCCAGTCGCGCACGGTGCCCCGCTTGATGGCTTCCACTTGGTATCTGGAAAGTTTGTCGGCATTGGCGGCAATTTCGGTATATGACATTTGGTAGAAATCCAACATCTTGGAGTCCCAGACCGTATGCAGGTTGGTGCCGTCCTTAAACCAGCGCACCTGAAAATCGTTGCCGCCCTTGTCATCGGCAAGGCCTATGTGCAACGGCTGGTGCAGGTCGCCCAAAAAATGGACGAGCATCTTTAGGTAAAATACTTTTTCTTCCCTTGTACTGGTATCATTTTTTAGCACGGCCACACATTTCTCAATTCCCTGGATTATATCGCCTTTTTCACTCTTGGGGAAGGTTTCGTACTTTTCCCCGAAAGGGAAATTTACATAGTGCCAAGGCCCGTAGGCATCATACTGTCTATCGCTTTTAATGTCATCGCCATAGTTGGCCACAAAGGCCAGGGTATGGCCATCGAGCAGTGCCGCAATTCGCTTTTCGGCCTTGGGGGTCAAATATTTTTGGGCAATCTGGCCCACTACCCGGTGGCCGGTCTTTCCCCAATCATCTTCTGCCCTTGTCTGGACAAACGCACACAACATGGCCATCAAAAGAATCGCTCTTTTCATTTCTTGCTTGTTTTAAAATTTTGAAATTATTGAAACGGCAAAGATACATAGGGATTCGTTTTCCGAACAGGTTTTTACAAATTTTACCGCTGGGAGTGAGAAATAACTTAAAAAATGAATCGGCTAAAGAAAGATGCCGTCCATTCGACCAAAAGATGCCGTCCTTTTACCCAACAGATGCTGCATCTATAATTTTAGAAATGCGATGGTATCAATCTTTATTTTGAATTCAGAATTAAGAATTATGGATTATTGGCAAACAAAAGACCTCACAGGTTTCAAAAACCTGTGAGGTCTTAAATTCTTTTAAAATTGATGATTATTTACTGATTATATTTTTCATCTTTAATAGCTCTTCATCCTCAGTTTCATTATAGGTGGACGCATAAAGTAATTTCCCATTTCCGTCCTTTTCTATATTGAGTATGTAAAGTTTCACAGAGGGGTTGCTATTTGTCCATTTCAACAACTTGGGCAAATACTCTAGGCATGGCTTGCACCAAGTGGCAAAAGAATAGACTAAATGGAATTGGTGGTCTTTATCCGTTTTTACCAATGAATCAAATTCAGCTTTGTTCAGGCTATAGATTTCGTTTTTATTTGAATTAAGTACCTCATTGTAATCAGTAATGGTTTTTGCGGTATAGTTTTCCTGTGCAACTAAATTTAGGGAACAATAAATCAAAAAAAAGCATAAAATGTATTTCATAATTGAAATTTTAAAGTTTTATTCAGAATCACTCAAACCGAATAGCCTTCACCGGAGAGATTTTCGAAATAATAAAGGAAGGTATCAAAAGCATCAAAAGGCAGAGCAGGAAGGTGCCGGCATTTAGGATTAAAATATAATCCAAGCTCAGATAAACCGGGGCCTCGGTAACGTAATAGGTATCGGGATTAAGAGGAAACAGCTTGCCGTACTTTTGAAGCAACAGCAACCCAATCCCAATTGCGTTTCCCCAGAAAAGCCCAACTCCAATCAAATACATGGCGTTGTAAAGAAAAACCTTGCGCACGCTCCAATCGCTGCTGCCCAACGCTTTCAGAATGCCTATCATTTGGGTGCGTTCCAAGATCAAAACGAGCAAAGCCGTTATCATATTGATGCCCGCAACCAATATCATAATACCAATTATCATTATAATATTAAAGTCGAAAAGGTCGAGCCACTCAAATATGGAAGCGTATTTCTGGCGGATGGTCTGCGTGTCGAGGGTGCTGCTGGTTTGGTGGTACACGGCATTGCCGATGGACTCGATATCGTCAAAATCGTTGACAAAAACCTCAAAAGCGCCAACTTGGTCGGCCTTCCATTTGTTCAAGCGCTGGATGTGGCGGATGTCGGTTATGATAAATTGTTCATCAAATTGCTGAAAGCCGCTGTTGTATATGCCCACGATCTTAAAACCGCGGCTGCGCGGGGTTTTGGAGACTTCATCGTTGAGAAAAAAGGTGGTCACTTTATCGCCCAGTTTCAAATGGAGCCGATTGGCCAAATATTCTGAAATTAGAATTTCTTCGTTCAGGTCGCCATCAAATTCGGGCAATCTCCCTTCCACCAAAAACTCTTCAAAGGCAGCCCAATCGTAATCACTCCCCACGCCCTTGACCACCACGCCCTCAAAATCGGTTTCGGTACGGATTACGCCTCCTTTGGAAGCCGTAACCTGTACGTGCCTGATGCCGTCAACATTTTTGAATGAAGGGTAAAATGGTTGGTTTTTTGAGATTGGGTTTTGGCTGTCGTTGGAAAAGTTGGTGTCAAAGTTGGTAATGATGATATCGCCGTTAAAGGCCGAAACCTTTTCGCGAATCTTTTTTTGCAGCCCCACGCCCGTGGCAATGGAAACCAGCATCATCACAATACCGATGGCTATTGCCGTAATGGCAATTTTTATTATCGGTGCCGAAATACTACTTTTATAGTCCTTGGAGGCAATGATGCGCCGGGCGATAAAAAACTCGAAATTCACTACGGTTATATGGGCTTAACTTTTTTCAAAAATACTGTTTTCTTGATGTTTCTAACCATATTTTCCTGCGGAAGTTCAGTTGAGAAGAAAGAACAAAGAGAAGAGAAAAAAGAGAGTCAGGAAACAGGACTCAAGACTCAAGACGAACAAATCATCGTTGGCGCGGAGCAATTTCAACTTTACTCTGAATTGTTAGAGGTTAAAAATGTAGGGGTGGTTGCGAATCAGACTTCTTTTTTAGAAAATGAGAACCAACATCTTGTTGATTTTTTGATTTCGAAAGATATTTCGGTAAAAAAAGTTTTCGCACCTGAACACGGTTTCCGGGGCACCGCAGATGCCGGCGAGCACGTGAAGGATGGAATTGACTCTAAAACCGGGGTTCCCCTAATTTCACTTTACGGCAGCAATAAAAAACCCAACCAGCAACAGTTGAAAGACATTGATGTGGTGGTTTTTGACATCCAGGATGTCGGCGCGCGGTTTTACACCTACATTTCCACCCTCCACTATGTGATGGAAGCCTGCGCCGAAGCGGGGATTTCCGTAATAGTGCTGGACCGCCCCAACCCAAACGGCCACTATATTGACGGCCCCATTCTGGAAAACGAACACCAAAGTTTTGTGGGAATGCATCCCGTGCCCGTGGTGCACGGCATGACCATTGGCGAATACGCGCAGATGATCAATGGCGAAGGCTGGTTGAAAAATAAAGTGAAATGTGAGCTTAGGGTAATCAAAATGCGCCACTATACCCACCAAACCCCCTACTCGTTGCCCATAAAACCCTCGCCCAACCTGCCCAACGACCAGGCCATAAACCTCTACCCCAGCCTTTGTTTTTTTGAAGGCACCTTTATCAATGCCGGCCGCGG
>CAYSLM010000159.1:0-4193 GCA_964431895.1 uncultured Aequorivita sp. | reverse complement strand
ACCTTACTCAGGAAGTGGTGCATTCAGCCGAGGTGGGTCTGGATGATGCCTGGGGATTGGATCATGGGGCGTGGAGTGTAGTCAAACATCTTTATCCGGGTGCCGAAATTCCTGTGGTGCAAATGAGTCTGGATTACTTGCAAACACCTGATTATCATTATCAATTGACTGGTGAATTGCGTGCTTTGCGTGAAAGGGGTATTCTGATTATAGGTAGCGGCAACATGGTGCACAACTTGCGCATGCTGGAGTGGGGGAAAATGAACAGCACCTATGGTTATGACTGGGCTCTGGAAGCTTCGGAAAAAATGAAAAACTTTATTCTGAATGATGACCACAAAAGGCTCATCAATTATCGTTGTCACGGCAAAGCCTTTGAGCTGGCCGTGCCTACCCCTGAGCATTATCTGCCCCTGTTGTATGTGATGGGCTTAAAGTCCGGTACCGATGAGGTGAGCCTGTTCAACGACAAGGCGGTGGCGGGCTCTATCACCATGACTTCGGTGAAAATTGGGTAGTTTTAGCCAGTTCTCGGTTGACTAATCCGTTACCAAGTTAAAACCATAGCGGTTCAGGAGGCTGGTGCAATTTGCAATTATAGTTTCCAGAACAGCTTTTTTTGTGAATAATATGTTGATGGCTTCTATGCCTTCATGGATGGTTGAAGGATACTCATGTGCCACATCGTTTCGGATTGAACGTAATTGAACCCAATTGTCAGCGGATTGAATTACATCAAGTTTTTCCAAACGATTTAGAATGTCAATATAGGCCATATCACCTATAGGTTCTGCAAGATACTCCAAAGTTTTTGGAAAAAGTCGGTTGCCCATCAAATCCTGCAGTTTAGAAAAACGAAAAATATATTGATCCAAAAAACCGATAGCCTCTTCGCTAAGTTGATTATAGGTATCTAAATTCAAAGGCATGAATTCTTGTATTTTTGCCTGGGCAAAAGTCATTCGATGCAAATGGAGATCACAGGTGTTGAGCGTTTCAATAAGGGCTTTTTCTATTTCCTTGTTTTTCATACGAAAATAATTTGCCTTTAAGTTGTCGTATGGAACTTCATGATTGCTATTTTCATTGGTGTTTGTGTTTCTTCGCAATCATGCGCGTTTCATACAATAATACCTGTTTCAAGGGCTGTTTTTATTATCGGAAGGTTTTCCTTTTCGGGTGATTCTATAATTACATCAATCCTTTGTTCACCCATAGAGATGAATAGTTGACTTAAGAAATTTGCTTTGCTTAAAACCAGTTCGCGAGGGTTCAGATTACGACCGGGATTAATCAGCAAATCAATATCTCCCCCTTTCTTGGTGTCATCAGCCCGTGATCCGAAAAGACGAACCTTAACATTTGCACCCCACACTTTTTGGGCTGCGGTTTTTATGACTTTTATTTCTTTCTCAGACAATCTCATGGCTCAGCTGTTTTTTTTGAGACAACATAAATGTAGGCAATTTGGCTCAGCTATGCAATTCTGTAAACAACCATGCATAGCCCAGGCCAAAATTGGTTTCATAAGTGAAATGCTTTCCGATACTGCGTTTTACGCCAAATCTGGGAATAAATGAAAGGGCCGGATGCACATAGGTGTTTTCGGTGCCAATAGCCAGTCCCGGTTGGTAGCCTAGTCCGAGAGACAAGTAGTTGCCGCTGTTGTTGCGGGTTATTTTGCCTTTGTTAAAGCGTTTTTCAAGGTTGTAATAATAGCGGGGTTCTACCACAATGGCGGGAATAAATGCCCATTCGGAACCCCCGGTATAAGCATTACCCGATGTCCAGCCGAAACCCACATTTACTTCGCTGCGAAGGGAAATTTGGTCACTGAGTGCTGTTTCATTGTAGAGGATAATTGGACTGATGCCTACGGAAATTCCCCATATTTGATCTTCGACTTTTTGGGCTGTAATGGATGCGGTAGCCAGCGCCAATGCCGCAAGGAGCATGATTATTGATTTTATTTTTTAAGTTGGATTAAGATTTAAGGGCGCAAATTTAGATTATAAAGGTCATTTATTCCAAACACCTTTTAGGTTTTTTGACTATTTTATTCAATCAACAAGCTCCTGATGCAGGGTCTTAATCCTTTCTAAGCGCTAAGAATTGGCTTCAATGATTCTTTTTAGCTGTTTTTCTCCACGTGCTTGCTGGGCAGGTGCCAAAACAGGGCTTTGAATTTATGGGATAATGTTTTGAAGCATTGCTCGAAATGTATATATTGGATCAGTAAAAAATGAAAACAAACTGGTGGTTTGTTTTCATTTAACTTTATTATCTACTGCATGGCAGATTATTTTGGAAGAATACAAAGAGGAGACATATATGGCGGACTGGTGGCTGCCATTGTCAGTATTCCCATTGCTCTGACTTTTGGAGTGGCTTCTGGGGCAGGTGCCGAGGCAGGCCTGTATGGTGCTGTAATCATTGGGCTGGTTGCCATACTCTTTGGAGGAAGTAAAACACTTATTTCGGAACCCACGGGCCCTATGACGGTTTTTATGACCGCTGTTTTTGCTTCCAATATTGCCGAATATGGTTGGCATCCGGGGCTTACTTATTCGTTCTCCATTGTCTTTTTTGCCGGCGTTATTCAAATCTTGCTGGGATACTTTAAGTTGGGGCGTTATTTTCGATTGATGCCTTACTCGGTAATTAGTGGGTTTATGTCGGGTATCGCCCTGATCTTGATCGTGATGCAGTTTCCGGCATTTTTAGGACACGATGCTGTTAAAGGCGGCATTATCGGACTGATTAAAAAACTTCCGGAACTTCTGAGTTATGTCAATTATTTTGAACTGGTGATTGGTCTCGGAGCTCTCCTGGTACTTCTTTTTTATCCGAAATCCTGGCAAAGGTGGTTTCCGTCGCAATTGGCGGTGCTGATCTTTTTTGGCATTTTGGTTTACTTCTTGCCGGGAAACGCCGGCATTAAGCTTATTGGCGCCATTGATTTGGGGTGGCCCAATTTTAATTTACCGGTTATTCCGCTTGATCATAATTGGAGTTCGATTTTTCTGGATGCTTTTTTACTGGCCTTGCTGGGTAGTATCGATACCATACTGACTGCCCTTATTGCTGATTCTCTGACGCGAGAGGAGCACGACAGTAATCGGGAATTGATGGGACAGGGGGTGGCCAACCTGACGGCCGGACTTTTGGGGGCCTTGCCCGGAGCCGGAGCGACCATGGGAACGGTGGTTAACATACGTACCGGTGCCCGAAGCCGTTGGTCGGGGATTATGCGATCGGTCTTTTTGATCGTTTTGATTTTTGGGGCGGCCCCATTGATTCAGTTTATACCGCTTTCACTGCTTGCTGCCATCGCTTTTAAAGTTGGCATTGATATTTTAGATTGGTCGTTCATCAAGCGGGCACATAAAATTAGTCAAAAGGCCCTTTACATTATGTACGGGGTATTGCTGGTTACTGTATTTGTGGATCTGGTCATTGCTGTCGGACTGGGCATCTTTTTGGCCAATATGTTGACCATCGAAAAGTTGAGCCATCTTCAAAGTTTTAACCTTCGGATGGTTTCTGATAGGAGTGTGGATACGGCTCCTTTGGAGGATGCCGAAAAGGAAATATTTGATAAAATACGAGAGCAGGTCTATCTTTTTTATCTGAGTGGTCCTATGATATTTGGTGTGGCCAGGGCCATACATCGTGAGCGAAAAAATATAGCTCCCTGCCAACATTTAATTCTGGACTTACAGGATGTAACGCATTTAGATACTACTGTTTTACTTGCCATTGAGAATATGGTGGATGAAGCGATTGAAATGGGGAAAAGCGTTTACCTGGTTCCGGGTAGAAAAATTGTTGAGAAACGCCTACGGAAATTAGACCTTCAACAGAAAATAGGCGAAGGAAATATTTTTGCAGATCGGTTGAGTGCCCTGCGTCATGTGGAAGGGTTATCTAAAAATTGTAACCTGGATTAAGTTGGATGGTCAAGGCCACTGCCTGGTCTGCGATCCTTTTTTAGCTGTTTTTCTCCACATGCTTGCTGGGCAGATATCCAAAAAGGGCTTTGAACTGCCGGCTGAAATATCTGGCATCAGAGAATCCGACATTGATGGCGGCTTCGGAGACGTTGTAGCCCTGGGTCAGCAGGTGGGCAGCAATTTTAAGTTTCAGCTGGCGGACAAATTCAACGGGGCTGAGTCCGGTGAGGCCTTTGACCT
>CAYSLM010000158.1:0-4228 GCA_964431895.1 uncultured Aequorivita sp. | reverse complement strand
ATAAACAATAAACAAATCATATGAAAGTAACAGTTGTAGGCGCAGGAGCCGTGGGCGCCAGTTGTGCCGAGTACATTGCCATTAAGAATTTTGCAAGTGACGTGGTCCTGCTTGACATAAAAGAAGGCTTTGCAGAGGGAAAGGCCATGGACCTTATGCAGACCGCTTCCCTCAATGGATTTGATACCCGTATCACCGGGGTGACCAATGATTACTCCCAGACTGCAGGCAGCGATGTTTGCGTGATTACCAGCGGAATTCCGCGAAAGCCGGGAATGACGCGCGAGGAGCTCATAGGTATCAATGCCGGAATCGTAAAAGAGGTATCTTCCAATCTGGTAAAGCATTCTACCGAAACTATCATTATCGTGGTGAGCAACCCCATGGATACCATGGCCTATTTGGTCCATAAAACCTCTGGCCTGCCCAAAAACAGGATTATCGGTATGGGCGGCGCATTGGACAGCGCGCGATTTAAATATCGCCTGGCCGAAGCACTGGGCGCGCCTATAAGCGACGTGGACGGCATGGTGATTGGTGGCCACAGCGATACTGGGATGGTACCTTTGACCCGTTTGGCTACGCGCAACAGCGTGCCTGTTTCCAAATTCCTTTCGGAAGAAAGATTGAATCAGGTAAAAGAAGATACCAAGGTAGGTGGAGCCACTCTTACCAAGCTTTTGGGAACTTCGGCTTGGTACGCCCCGGGAGCGGCAGTTTCTGCCATGGTACAGGCCATTGCTTGTGACCAGAAAAAAATGTTCCCCTGCTCGGCCCTGCTCGATGGCGAATATGGCCTGAAGGATATTTCAATTGGCGTGCCGGCAATCCTGGGACGCGATGGAATAGAAAAAATCGTGGAAATAGATTTGGACGATGCCGAAAAAGCACATATAAAAGAAAGTTCCGAAGGTGTGCGAAAAACCAATGGCCTGTTGGAATTTTAATTTACGAGAAAAACACGATTAATTATTGGCCTGTCAGGTTTGCAAAACTTGATAGGTCTTTTTTTTGATGGATTCTCGGTTGGAATCAAAAAAACCCCAAAGATTTTGAAAACCTTTGGGGTTTAGTCTTGTGTCTTAGGTCTTAAAGCGAAGCGGTCTTAGGTCTTTTTCACCCGCATTTGGAAGACCCGCAATCCTTGCAGGTGAGGCAGCCTTCTTGGTAAATAAGCGAAGTGCTGTTGCAGTTTTCACATTTCTGTTTTTTGGCTTCCGTTCCATCGGCCACATAGCGTTTTAACGCCCGCGCAACCCCGTTTTTCCAAGTGTTGATGCTCTCGCTGTCAAGCTGCAGACTGTTTATCAAATCCACTACTTTTTCTATCGGCATTCCGTGACGAAGGGTGCTAGAAATCAATTTTGCATAGTTCCAGAATTCCGGGTTGAATTTATGCGATAGCCCTTCAATAGTGGTCTTGTAGCCACGTTTGTTTTTGTACTGGAAATCGTACCTCGAGGTGCCGTCCTCATTTCTGTTTTTTATGATCACGCCCTCGTTTACCCAACGCGGGATCAAAATGCCGTCCTCATCGTCGGCAAAACCGGTAAATATTTCATAGGGTTTGCCGTCTATCAGGCCGATAAAGGCAATCCATTTATCTTTATTGTTTTGGAAGCGTACCACGTCTGCTTCCAATACTTCGGGACGCTTGGTAGGGAAGGGGGTGAGCGTTTCGTTGTCCTCTTCCTTTTCGTCATTGGAGATTAATACTCCCGAACGGGAACCATCGCGATAAACCGTTACGCCCTTGCAGCCGGCCTGCCAGGCTTCCAGATATAGTTTGCCCACCAGTTCTTCACTGGCGTCCTTGGGCAGATTTATGGTTACCGAAATGGAGTGGTCAACCCATTTTTGTACCGCCCCCTGCATCTTTACCTTGCTCATCCAGTCTACATCATTGCTGGTGGCCTTAAAATAGGGCGATTTTTTCACCAACTTGTTCAGTTCGTCCTGGGTGTAGTTTTTTTCGGTGTCAATGCCATTTACTTCCATCCATTGCTTAAAGCGGTGGTGGAAAACAAGGTATTCTTCCCAGCTGTCGCCCACTTCGTCAACAAAATCTACTCTTACGTTTTTGTCGTTGGGGTTTACCTTTCTCCTTCTTTTGTAAACGGGCAGGAATACCGGCTCAATACCAGAGGTTGTCTGGGTCATCAAACTGGTGGTTCCCGTTGGGGCTATGGTGAGCAGGGCAATGTTTCTTCTGCCGTACTCCAGCATATCGTAATACAGCTTTTCATCGGCATCCTTTAAGCGGAGAATGAATGGGTTGTTCTTTTCGCGCTCACTGTCAAAAATTTTGAAAGCGCCTCTTTCCTTGGCGGTATATACCGATGCGCGATAGGCTTCAAGGGCTACGGTCTTATGTATTTCCACGGAAAAGTCGATCCCTTGGTTGCTGCCGTATTTTATGCCAAGGGCGGCCAGCATGTCGCCTTCGGCGGTAATGCCTATGCCGGTTCTTCGTCCTTCTTCGGCCTTTCTTTTGATGTTGAGCCAAAGGTTCTTCTCCACGGCCTTTATTTCATCGGCCTGGGGGTCGGCATTGATTTTGGCCAGGATGGCATCAATCTTTTCCAGCTCTAGGTCAATAATGTCGTCCATAATGCGCTGGGCCATGCCGATATGCTTCTTAAACTTTTCAAAATTGAAGGCAGCGTTTTTGGTAAAAGGCTTTTCCACATAAGAAAATAGGTTGATGGCCAACAGGCGGCACGAATCATAAGGGCATAGCGGAATTTCGCCGCAGGGGTTGGTAGATACGGTCTGGTAGCCCAGGTCGGCATAGCAATCCGGAACCGATTCGTTTATTATGGTGTCCCAAAACAGGATTCCCGGTTCGGCAGAGCGCCAGGCATTGTGGATTATCTTTTTCCACAGTTTTCCGGCCTCGATTTCCTTGCTGTATTTGGGGCTTTCGCTAAAAATGGGATATTTTTGGGTGTAAGTGCTACCGTTCTTCACGGCGCGCATAAACGAGTCGTCTATCCGCACGGAAACGTTGGCACCGGTTACCTTGCCCTGCTCCATTTTGGCATCGACAAAGTCCTCAGAGTCGGGATGGTTAATGGATACCGAAAGCATAAGCGCCCCCCGGCGGCCGTCCTGGGCCACTTCGCGGGTAGAATTGGAATACCGCTCCATAAAGGGCACAATGCCCGTTGAGGTAAGGGCCGAGTTCTTTACCGGCGAACCTTTGGGCCTAATGTGCGAAAGGTCATGGCCCACACCGCCACGGCGCTTCATCAACTGTACCTGCTCCTGGTCTATCTTCATAATGCCGCCATAGGAATCGGAATCGCCCTTGTTGCCAATCACGAAACAGTTTGAGAGCGAGGCTATCTGGTAAGGGTTGCCAATTCCGGCCATGGGGCTGCCCTGTGGCACTATATACTTAAAATCCTTGATCACGTCAAAAACCTCTTCCTCGGTCATGGGGTTGGCATACCGCTGCTCTATGCGCGCAATTTCCTTGGCGATGCGGCGGTGCATATCGTTGGGGGTTTTTTCGTATAGATTGCCCTCTGAATCTTTCAGGGCATATTTGTTTACCCATACGCGGGCGGCAAGATCGTCACCCTTAAAGTAGGCTACCGATGCTTCAAAAGCTTCGTCCTGGGTGTAGGTTTTTGGGGCGGGGATGGTGGTCTTTACTTCCATATTTTAAATTTTTTTTTGGTTGCGGTCTATTTCAAATTTAAGGTAGGTAAATATAATGAAATAGCAATCCCATTTTTGAATGCTCTAGGTAAAGTTGTCAAGAAAGCATTGTTAATATGCTGTAAAACAGAAAAATAAAAATTTATCAACATCAGAAAGTTAACAAAATTTGTAGATAATGTTTTTTCCTCCAAATGATTCCAAACAGAGGCAAGTCCTCAATTCTTGGGTGTTTGGAAAGAATAAACGGTCGTTTTAAAACTATATGTAGTCAACCAGACAAATGTGACAAAAATCATTTTTTAAAGGCGCCTTGTCAAGGTATCTTTGTAGTGTGAAAAACGTAATTCTATTTCTTGCCACTTTTATCATGCTCGCCAAGCCCTTCTGGCCCGTTGTGGAGTATGTGGTAAATTATGAATACATTGTCACCACGCTTTGTGAAAATAGGGATAAACCCGAAATGCACTGTAACGGAAAGTGCTATCTCTCTAAGGAACTTGCCCGCTTCCTTGGCAAGTTCCTTAGAGAGATAGCACTGTAACGGAAAGTGCTATCTCTC
>CAYSLM010000157.1:0-4231 GCA_964431895.1 uncultured Aequorivita sp. | reverse complement strand
ACAACAATGTCCTTCAAGTATCTGTGGGGTATTCATTTTAAACTCGAAAGCTAAACAACTGAAAATGAAAGTCGTCTGCAATAGGACGGCTTTTTTTGTTAAAAAATTTAAGAAAACTCATTTCTAATTGTAGGAAATCATACGGATTAATCGTTTATTTGCCGCTATTAACTTTTAAAAATTTCTAAGATGAAAAAATTATTACTTCTCACCTTAATTTTTGCAGGTGTAAATGCTTTTTCCCAAACCGAAAAAGGGAAATTTATTGTTTCGGGGGCAGCCGGATTGACGATTAATGCCGGCACCATAAAGTATGAATATGATGGCAAGACCCTGGCAGATAATAATCAAACGGTTATTGAATTTACGCCTACTTTTGGATATTTTGTAATCGATAATCTGGCTATAGGTCTTACCAGTAGTATTTCAAGTTCTACCCAAAAAGCCGAGAGTGGCGATAAGTATAATACTACCACAATCAGCTTGGCGCCTACCGTCCTTTATTTCTTCCCAGTAGAGGGAAAGATTAAACCATTTGCCCAATTAGCGTTTGGCCTAAATAGTAGAACAGAAAAGGATATGCCAAAAATGGGAGATGATGAAAAATATTCCGCCAGTGGTCTTTTGATCAGCGGTGGTGGCGGAGTGGCATTTTTTATTAACGAGAATGTCTCATTCAACGCCGGGTTGGCATATAATAGCAGTACCTTGACCGATTCTGATGATGATAAGGCAAAGATAAAATACGGTGTCTTTGGTGGCAGTATCGGAATTTCGGTTTATTTTTAATAGATATTATAGAAAAGGATGAGAAAGGTGGGAAAAATTTTCCCGCCTTTTTTATTTCGCTATAACCGAATTCTAACCCATCTCCCCCAAATTCTAAATACACCTTGTCCTGGCGTGGGCAAGGGCATAAGTTTGCGTGCGGAAAAGAGAATAGGGCGTTTGGGCAGAAATGCTAAGCGTTTTATAATGGCGTTTAAATGGCTAAAAATAAGGCCTTATATTATTTTCGTTATCTTTACCAATCAATTTATTAACCTTAAAATTAATTTTTAAAACATTTCGATTATGAAAAAAGTATTACTATTTATTGCAGTTCTGGCCCTTTCCTACGGAACGGCACACAGTCAGGAATTCCGTTTGGGCGCCAAACTTGGGCTTAACGTGGCCTCTTTGGGGGGCGATAGTTATTACGGAGTGGGAAGTTTAGGTTCCCGCACAAGCTTCCATATTGGCGGTCTTGTAGAAATCCCCTTAATGGGTAAATTTTCACTGCAGCCGGAACTTTTATATTCTTCGGAAGGATCGGATTGGAGTTGGGGATATTTAGGAGATGCAACCAAATTAGATTATATCCGTGTTCCTGTTTTGGCCAAATTCTATATTATTGAAGGATTGAGTGCCGAAGCCGGACCCGTATTTGGGGTGCTTGTAAATGCAGAAGCAAATTATTATGATCAAAACGATGATCTCGTTAGAGGCGACGCTAAAGATATTTATAAGAGTTTTGATGCGCAATTTGGTATCGGCGCTTCTTATCGTCTGAATATGGGAGTATTCTTCAGTCTTCGGTATAATAAAGGTCTGTTGAACGTTAATGAAGAATATGAAGTGTTCGGTACAAGATATAACACGGGTAAAAATCAAAGTAACGTCTTCCAGGTTTCCGCCGGATATTCATTCTAAGCTATAAATAAATTTATTAAGAAAAGCAGGACACAGTTCCTGCTTTTTTTATTTTATATATTTACGCCATGAAAATCATCATCATCAACGGTCCCAACCTCAACCTGCTGGGCAAGCGGGAAAATGATATATACGGAAACCAATCCTTCAACGATTTTTTTGAAAACCTGCAAGCCAAATTCCCAAAGGTGGAGCTTGAACAATACCAGACCAACGTCGAGGGTGAACTCATCAATAAAATCCAGGAAACGGGGTATAGCTATGATGGTATTATCTTAAACGCCGCCGCTTACACCCATACTTCCGTAGGCATAGGCGATGCGGTACGGGCCATCAAAACCCCCGTGGTGGAAGTACATATCTCAAACACCTTTTCCAGAGAGGATTTTAGGCATAAAAGCTATATTTCCCCCAATTCCAAGGGCGTAATCGTAGGCTTTGGCCTACAAAGTTATGAGTTGGCCCTACTCAGTTTGGTGGGGATTTCTGGTTTTTAGTCTTTAGTTTTTAGTGGGTAGAGGGTAGGGAATTGTGATAAAAAAAGCCGCGTATAGCGGCTTTTCTTTAATTGATATCTCACGTCTAACGTCTCACATCTCACGTCTCACGTCTCACATCTATAAATGAATCACCTCGCCATAAGCATCGGCCACGGCTTCCATCACCGCCTCGCTCATGGTTGGGTGCGGGTGGATGGCTTTTAGCACTTCGTGGCCGGTGGTTTCCAGCTTTCTTCCCAAAACGGCCTCGGCAATCATATCGGTAACGCCGGCACCAATCATATGGCAGCCCAGCCATTCGCCGTATTTGGCGTCAAAGATCACTTTTACAAAGCCGTCCTTTTCGCCAGCGGCACTCGCCTTACCGCTTGCGCTGAAGGGGAATTTTCCCACTTTAATTTCGTATCCTGCTTCCTTGGCCTGTTTTTCGGTCATCCCTACGCTCGCAATTTCTGGGGAAGCATAGGTACAGCCCGGAATATTGCCGTAATCAATAGGTTCTATATGCAGGCCGGCAATTTTTTCAACACAGGTTATTCCCTCGGCCGATGCTACGTGCGCCAAGGCAGGACCGGGCACCACATCGCCAATGGCGTAATATCCGGGAATGTTGGTCTGGTACCAATCGTTTACCATGATCTTGCCCTTGTCGGTCACAATGCCCACATCCTCAAGACCGATATTTTCAAGGTTGGAAGCAATGCCTACGGCCGAGAGAACAATCTCTGCCTCCAATGTTTCTTCACCTTTAGCGGTTTTTACGGTAGCCTGTACCATTTTTCCGGAGGTATCCAATTTCTCGACCGAAGAATTGGTCATCACCTTGATCCCCGCTTTTTTAAAGGACCGCTCAAACTGTTTTGAAACCTCCTCGTCTTCCAAAGGCACAAGGTTTGGCAGAAATTCAACTATGATCACCTCGGTTCCCATGGAATTATAAAAATGGGCAAACTCAACGCCAATGGCGCCGCTACCCACTACTATCATGCTTTTTGGCTGTTTTTTTAGCGTCATAGCCTCGCGGTAACCTATGACTTTTTTGCCATCCTGCTTAAGGTTGGGCAATTCGCGGGAGCGAGCCCCGGTAGCGATGATGATGTGGTCTGCGGAATATTCCTTGCCATCTACATCTACTTTTTTTCCGGGCTTTAGCTTTCCGAATCCGTTGATGACCTCAATCTTGTTCTTTTTCATCAAAAACTGGACGCCCTTGCTCATTCCCTCTGCCACGTTGCGGCTCCGCTCGATTACTTTTCCGAAGTCTTTATCAAAATCCTTTACCGATAGGCCGTAGCTGTCTGCGTGTTTTAGGTAATCAAAAACCTGTGCGCTCTTCAAAAGTGCTTTGGTGGGGATACAGCCCCAGTTTAGGCAAACCCCGCCAAGGCTTTCCTTTTCTATAATGGCCGTTTTAAAGCCCAACTGTGAGGACCGAATGGCGGTAACATAGCCACCTGGGCCGCTTCCTAAAACTATTACGTCAAATTTGCTCATTTTGTATGTTTAAATCAGAATTTTTTGTGGTACGAAATTACGAAATTCAAAAGGAACATTCCCAAAGAACAAATCCCAAATCCCAAATAAATTCTGAATTGGTAAAACCCAAATAAAAAAAACACCGAATGCCAAGTATGTATTTTTTGGAATTTGGTGATTTAAAACTGAAATAAGAAAGGCTATTCCTTTTTAAAATTTAGGGACAATGAGTTTACGCAATATCGCTGCCCCGTACTGGTGGGGCCGTCATCAAAAACGTGGCCCAAATGGCTACCACAATTGGCGCATAAAATCTCGGTGCGGATCATTCCGTGTGAGGTATCCTTGACGTATTCCACTGCGCCTTCAATGGATTCGTCAAAGGACGGCCATCCGCAATTGCTTTCAAATTTGCTGTCGCTTTTAAAAAGAGGGGTGCGGCAAGCGCCACAAACGTAAGTACCTTCTTCAAAATGCAGATTGTATTCACCGGTTCGCGGAAATTCGGTTCCTTTTTCGCGTAGAATGTGGTAGCGTTTTTCGCCCAGTTCCTCGCGCCATTC
>CAYSLM010000156.1:0-4261 GCA_964431895.1 uncultured Aequorivita sp. | reverse complement strand
CAATGGAGATAAACTGGACATCAAGGAAAAGCGCGTCCACATATCGCCCATACATCTGGAAATGACCGATATCGAAACACTTTAAAAGAGTTTGTGTTAAATATTCGACCCTTCTACTTATAAATCAACACCCTTTTTTCCCCTTCAGAATCTTTCCAAGCACGGTACATCCCTTCGGTGTTAAAGGGCAAAGTGAGGTTTCCCTGGGCATCAACGGCTATCAGGCCGCCATCGCCTCCAATTTTTAAGACCCTCTTGTTGATGACCTCTGAAGCGGCTTCTTCCACAGACATTCCTTTGTATTCCATTAAACAGGAAACATCATAGGCCACTACTCCGCGGATAAAATACTCGCCACTGCCGGTACAGCTTACCGCGCAAGTCTGGTTGTTGGCGTAGTTGCCCGCCCCAATTATCGGGCTGTCGCCCACGCGGCCCCAGCGTTTGTTGGTCATACCGCCCGTAGAGGTTGCGGCGGCTATATTGCCATCCTTATCACAGGCCACGGCGCCCACGGTACCAAATTTGGAATCCTTTTTAACCGAATGGTCCAGTTGAAACGAGTCGCTATCCTTTATTTCCTGCCATTGTTGGTAGCGGAATTCGTCGTAGAAATATTCCGGACTTTCCAAAGAATAGCCCAAACTTTTGGCAAAACGCAAAGCCCCATCGCCCGCAAGAAAAACATGGCCGCTCTTCTGCATTACATCACGGGCCAAAGCAATGGGATTTTTGATGCCGGAAACCAAGGAAACGGCCCCGGCATTTAAATGCTTCCCGTCCATAATGGCGGCATCCATCTCGTGGGTGCCGTCGTTGGTGAAAACGCTTCCTTTGCCCGCATTGAACAAGGGGGAATCCTCTAAACTTTTTACGGCAGCTTCAACCGCGTCAAGGGCACTACCACTGTTTTCCAAGAATTCATACCCTTTTTCAAGAGCCTCGTTCAAGGCCGCTTTATATTTTTTTTCCTTTTCGGCAGTCATCTGTCCTTTTACCAGCGTGCCGGCCCCGCCGTGGATGGCAAGGCTGTATTTTTTATTCATTCTTCTTATTATTTATTTAGGCAAATGTACACTTTGGTTTGAAACTTTTATGTGAAAAAAAACTACTAAGGTTTCAAAACCCGTTAGGTTTGGCGCGGCCGATTTCTTTTTATGCAAAAACCCTTCAATTGTAACGCGTTCTTTTTATTTTTGAAGCTAATCCAATGTCACCTTGGGCGAAGTAGAAACGCTTTCAAATTTAGAACTCGCTTCGGCCTTCAACTGCGCTCAGGCTGACATCATTTTTCATATAAAGCTATGTCAACCCAAAAACGTCTCTTCCTTCTCGATGCCTATGCCCTTATTTTCCGTGGGTATTATGCGCTGATAAAAAACCCCACCATCAATTCAAAAGGACAGGATACCTCGGCCATTATGGGGTTTCTCAATTCGCTTTTTGACGTGATACGCCGCGAGCGTCCAGACCATTTGGCCGTGTGTTTTGACAAGGACGGCAGTGCCGAACGCACCGAGCTCTTTGCCGACTACAAGGCCAACCGCGACGAAACGCCGGATGTAATACGCCAGAGCGTCCCGATAATCCAGGAAATCATAAAGGCCATGCACATACCCTGTATCGAGCTTTCTGGGCTGGAGGCCGACGACATCATCGGCACCCTGGCAAAACAGGCCGAGCAACAGGGCTATCAGGTGTTTATGGTTACTCCCGACAAGGATTTTGGGCAGTTGGTGAGCGAAAACATCTTTATGTACCGTCCCGCGCGAATGGGCAACGCCATTGAAATCTGGGGCATTCCCGAAGTACAAAAGCGCTTCGGGGTAGAGCGGCCGGAACAGGTAATTGATTATCTGGGGATGATGGGCGACGCCAGCGACAATATTCCCGGCATTCCAGGCGTGGGCGACAAGACGGCCAAAAAGTTTATTGCAGAATTCGGTTCCTTGGAAAACCTTTTGGAAAACACCCACAAGTTAAAAGGTAAAATGAAGGAAAAAGTTGAGGAAAATGCCGAGATAGGGCTGCTTTCCAAAAAACTCGCCACCATTTATACCGATTGCGACGTGACCTTTCACGAAAAGGATTTTGAGCTTTCCATGCCCGATGGCGAAAAAGTGCAGCAGATTTTTGAGGAGCTGGAATTTCGAAGATTAAAAGATCAGTTTTTAAAATTGTTTTCAGAAGAAGGCGCTGCGGAAAAAGTGACGCAAATCTCAAACTCCGCGTCTGCCCGGAACGTGACATCTGCCCTTGGGGGAGAACGAGGGGAGACTGCAGGCAGTGGCCAGTTCTCCCTTTTTGGTGGCGATGGCGAAGCAGCTTCGGAAATAAAGAGCTATAGCTCGCGCAGGACCATCAAAGATACCGAACATTTTTACCAGACCGTTATGCCGGGAATGGGCAAAAAGCTGTTTCTTCAAAACTTAATGCAGCAGGCAAGCGTTTGTTTTGATACCGAAACCACCAGCCTCAACTGCATGGAGGCCGAGCTTGTGGGCATAGCCTTTTCTTGGGAAAAGGGGAAAGGCTTTTACCTGCCCTTTCCCGAAAACAAACTGGATGCCCAATTGCTCATTGAGGAGCTGCGGCCATTCTTTGAAAATGAAAACATCGAAAAAATAGGCCAAAACCTAAAGTACGACCTTAAAATGCTGGCCAAATACGATGTGACCGTAAAAGGAAAACTGTTTGACACCATGCTGGCACACTACCTGATAAACCCCGATATGCGCCATAACATGGACGTATTGAGCGAAACCTACCTCAACTACACGCCGGTTCCCATCGAGGAATTGATCGGGAAGAAAGGCAAGAACCAGCGCAGCCTGCGCGAGGTAGAGCTAGAAAAGCAGACCGAGTACGCCGTGGAGGATGCCGATATCACCTTTCAGTTGAAACAGCATTTTGAAAAGGAGTTGGGCGAGGCCAATACCCAGAAATTGTTTGATGAAATTGAAGTGCCGTTGCTTCGGGTTTTGGCCGCTATGGAACTGGAGGGTATCAATCTGGACAAAGATTTCCTCAAAAAACTTTCGGAAGCGTTGGACAAGGATATTCTTCAACTTGAAAGAAATATTTATGAGGAAGCGGGGGAGGAATTCAACATTGCTTCCCCAAAACAACTGGGCGACATTCTCTTCGGAAAAATGAAATTGATAGACAAGCCGAAAAAAACCAAGACCGGCCAATATTCCACGGCCGAGGACGTGCTTTCCTATCTGGCCAAAGACCATAAAATAATCCGCGATGTTTTGGAATACCGCGGGCTCACCAAACTAAAAAGCACCTATGTAGATGCGCTGCCAGAGCAGGTTGAAAAAACCACGGGCCGCGTACATACCGACTATATGCAGACGGTGGCCGCCACGGGCCGGTTGAGCAGCAACAACCCCAACCTGCAGAATATACCCATCCGCACCGAGCGCGGCCGCGAAGTGCGAAAAGCCTTTATCCCCAGAAACGACGATCACGTGTTGATGGCGGCAGATTACTCGCAGATTGAACTGCGTATAATTGCGGCCTTGAGCGAAGAAGACAATATGATCGAGGCTTTTAAAAATGGTGAGGACATCCACGCCTCCACCGCTTCCAAGGTTTTTAATGTGCCTTTGGAAGAAGTGACCCGCGAGCAACGCAGCAATGCCAAAACCGTGAATTTTGGGATTATTTATGGGGTTTCCGCATTCGGATTGAGCAACCAAACCGACCTGTCCCGAACGGAGGCAAAGGATTTGATTGACACCTATTATAAAACCTATCCAAAACTTCGGAATTTTATAAGTGAACAAATTCAGTTTGCCCGCGAAAATGGTTATGTGCAAACCGTTTTGGGAAGAAGACGCTATTTAAAAGACATCAACGGAAGCAACCAGGTAGTACGTGGTGCCGCGGAACGAAACGCCGTAAACGCCCCAATCCAAGGAAGCGCGGCGGACATTATTAAAATTGCGATGATAAACATCCACAAAAAGTTGGAAGCAGAAAATTACAAAAGCAAAATGCTGCTTCAAGTGCATGATGAATTGGTTTTTGATGCCTATAAGCCCGAACTCGAAAAACTAAAAACCATGGTTAAGCACGAAATGGAAAATGCCTATAAGCTTACTGTGCCCTTAGATGTTGATCTAGGAGTTGGCGAAAATTGGCTTGAGGCGCATTAGTTTTGCTACAGTTTTCAAGGCTTTAAGCTGTAAAGTAGATTGTATTTTAAGAATTTCTTAACTTTTTTATGTTATTGATTATGTGAAATCAGTAT
>CAYSLM010000155.1:0-4268 GCA_964431895.1 uncultured Aequorivita sp. | reverse complement strand
GCACCAGGTGCATTGTTTTTTACCGATTCAATCCCGTTTAGCATCCCACTTTCCGAAGCGTACATCTGGCTACTGCCAACAATCTGCCCGTTGGTAGATTTAAGGTTGAAATGGAACTTGCCATTGGAGGCGGTCTTTTTTTCATAGAGCGAATCGTCGCCACAATTGGCTTTTATAGATTCTATGCCCTTTTGGGCCGAGGCTTTGGAGGCATACATCTGGCTGGAAAGGATTACCTGCCCGTTGCCGGCCTTAAGTACAAAATGGAATTTCTCACCGCTTTTCTTCAGTTCAAACATAGTTGTTGAATTTTTTTTGGTTACTAAATTGTCTAAAAGGCAATATCGCAAAAATCAAATTCTTTCAAAACCCAAACTGTCTTTTTATTAAAATTTTAGCATTTTCCTATTTAAACATATCCAGGCCCGGAATATTGGGCATTCCCTCCTTGGCCACGGCGGCAACTTCAGTTTCGTGTACGTTGGTGGCCTTGGCAATGGCCTTGTTTAGTGTGAGGATAAGATAATCCTCCAGCTGCTCCTTGTCCTCCAAAAGTTGGTCGGCAATAGTTATGGATTTTATCTCCCTATTTGCGGTAAGGGTGATCTTTAATTGGCCGTCACTGCTAGCCTCATCTATAAGTACGCTATCCAGTCGTTTCTTGGTAGCTTCTACCTTTTCTTGGGTCTCCTTAAGTTTTCCCATCATTCCCATTAAGTCTCCAAACATAATTTCTCGTTTTTGTTTTGGACAAATTTACTACTTTGCAGGGCCATATTACAACCCAATTCCGATGAAAAATAGTTTACTCGTTTCAATTGCTTGCCTTACTTTTGCCCTTTCGTGCAAAAACCAAGATCCTTCAGAACAAAAGATGAAAATGACTCCTCCCAAAGCAGATAAAATTCCACACGAACTCGAGGCACACGGCCAGGTACGTATTGATGACTACTACTGGCTCAACCAGCCCGAGGACAAAAAGGTGCTTGCCTATCTAAACGCGGAAAACGCTTATTACGAATCCATGACGGCGCATACTGCCAAGCTCAAGGAAGACCTGTTTGCCGAAATGAAAGCGCGCATCAAGGAAGATGACCAGTCTGTTCCCTATAAGCTCAACGGTTACTATTACATTACCCGATATGTTACCGGCAAGGACTATCCTATCTACACCCGAAAAAAGGAGAGTCTCAATGCCCCCGAGGAAATCTTATTTGACGTAAACGAAATGGCCAAGGGGCATTCCTTTTACAACCTCACCGGTATCAATGTTTCTGAAGACAACAAGTTGGTTTCGTTTGGGGTTGATACCCTAAGCCGAAGAAAATATGATATCTTCATAAAAAATCTGGAAACCGGCGAGGTGTACCCTGAACGTATCCCGCTCACCACCGGCAGCGCCACTTGGGGCAGTGACAACAAGTCCCTTTTCTATACCCGGAAGGATGAAAAAACCCTTAGAGCCAACAGGATATACCGCCATACCCTGGGCACAGACCCCGAGATGGACCAACTTGTATTTGAGGAAAAGGATGACACCTTTGGCACTTATGTTTATAAAACCAAGTCGAGAAAATATATCGTAATAGGCAGCTACAGCACCCTTACTTCCGAATACCGTATTTTACCTGCCAATAGTCCCACCGGTGAATTCAGTATTTTCCAGCCCCGCGTTCGCGGTTTGGAGTACAGCATTTCGCATTATGGCAACCATTGGTATGTGCTCACCAACAAAGACAAGGCGCTCAATTTTAAATTGATGAAGACCTCGGAAGAAAAGACTTCCAAGGAAAATTGGGAAGACATGATTCCCCATAGGGAAGATGTGCTTCTGGAAGATATTGACATTTTTAGCGATTATTTGGTAGTGAGTGAGCGAAACAACGGCCTCACCAAGCTGCGGATAAAGAAATGGAAAGGCGATACCGATTATTACCTGCCCTTTGACAATGAAACCTATACGGCCTTTACTACCCAAAACCCCGAATTTGATACCAAGGTACTCCGCTATGGCTATAATTCGCTAAACACACCAGCATCCATCATCGATTTTAATATGGAGACCAGGGAAAAAACCGTTTTAAAGGAAACCGAAGTCCTGGGCGGAAATTTTGATAAAAACAATTATAAAACCGAACGTCTATGGGCCCCTGCCGAAGATGGTACCCAAATCCCGATGTCTGTCATTTATAGGAAGGGGATAAAAAAAGACGGTAAAAACCCAACCTTGGTCTATGGCTACGGCTCATACGGTGCTACTATTGATCCCTACTTTTCATCGGTGCGCTTAAGTTTGTTGGACCGCGGCTTTATCTTCGCCATTGCCCATGTGCGCGGTGGTGAATACATGGGCCGGCCATGGTATGAGGACGGCAAGCTGCTAAAAAAGAAAAACACTTTTACCGATTTTATCGATGCCAGTAAATATCTGGTGGCCCAAGGCTATACCAGTCCGCAGCACCTTTATGCCTCTGGGGGCTCGGCCGGAGGGCTGCTTATGGGGGCAGTGGCCAATATGGCGCCCGAGCTCTATAATGGTATAATAGCCTCAGTGCCCTTTGTTGACGTGCTTACCACCATGCTTGACGATAGCATCCCGCTCACCACAGGCGAGTATGATGAGTGGGGCAATCCCAACCAAGAGGAATATTATAGGTATATAGAGAGCTATTCCCCATACGATAATGTAGAGGCAAAAAACTATCCCAATATGTTGGTTACCACAGGCCTGCACGACAGCCAGGTACAGTATTGGGAGCCTGCCAAATGGGTGGCCAAGCTGCGCGACCTAAAGACCGATGACAAGCTGCTGCTGCTACACACCAATATGGATGCGGGCCATGGCGGGGCTTCCGGGCGTTTTGAAGCCCTTAGGGAAGTGGCTATGGATTATGCCTTTCTGCTCGATTTGGAAGGAATTAAAGAGTAATAAAAATATTTCCGTACCTTTGTCGGGTGGAAAATTTGTCGCTGGTCAATAGGCGCGACAGATAAAAGTCAGTTTTGCGCTGCGCCTTTTTTATAACGAACTCCCTCTTTATGAAAAAAGAAATAAAAGCCTACCATAACGTGTTGCAGCTTATAGGCAACACCCCATTAATAAAGCTTAACAGGATTGCCCGAAATATGCAGGGTAATTATTTCGCCAAGGTTGAGGCCTTCAACCCCGGCCACTCCACCAAAGACCGAATTGCCCTTTACATTATTGAGGAAGCCGAAAAAAGAGGCATTCTCACGCCCGGCGACACCATCATCGAGACCACCAGTGGCAATACTGGTTTTAGCTTGGCCATGGTGAGCATCATAAAAGGTTATGAGTGCATTTTGGCCGTAAGCTCAAAATCATCTGCCGATAAGATAGACATGCTAAAGACCATGGGCGCCAAGGTATATGTATGCCCCGCCCACGTAAGCGCAGACGATCCGCGCTCGTATTATGAGGTGGCCAAAAGACTTCACAATGAGATCAACGGTTCGGTCTATATCAACCAGTATTTCAACGAGCTGAACATTGATGCCCATTATCATACCACCGGCCCCGAAATATGGGACCAGACAGGTGGCCAAATTACCCATTTAGTGGCCTGCAGCGGTACCGGGGGCACCATTTCGGGAACGGCGCGTTTCTTAAAGGAACAAAACCCAAATATCAAGATTATCGGGATTGATGCCTATGGCTCAATCCTTCAGAAATACCATCAGACCAAGGAATTTGATGCCAATGAAATCTATCCCTACCGCATTGAGGGCCTGGGAAAGAACTTGATTCCCACGGCGACCGACTTCGATATAATTGACAAATTTGTAAAGGTTACCGATGAGAGCAGCGCCCACACTGCCCGAGAGTTGGCTAAGGCCGAAGGTCTATTTGTTGGCTATACAAGCGGCGCGGCCATGCAGGGCCTCAAGCAGCTGGAGGAAGAGGGTGAGTTTGACCAAAACAGCAATATAGTAGTCATTTTCCCCGACCACGGCTCCCGCTACATGAGCAAGATATACAATGATGACTGGATGGCCCAACAAGGCTTCTTCGATTCGGAAACGGCTGAAATTCATAAAATTGAATACGTGAAATAAGGAGTGCGGTTTCACATTAATTCGGAATTCAGAATTGGGCTTCGGGTTGCGGGTTGTAGGTTTTACATTAATTCAGAATTCAGAGTTCAGAATTCAGAGTTCAGTGTTCGATATTCAATTGATAATGCAACGGTCGTTTTCTTTAACGGACAAATAAACTTCTACCTAATCCTCATACCTCCTAACTCATA
>CAYSLM010000154.1:0-4285 GCA_964431895.1 uncultured Aequorivita sp. | reverse complement strand
AGAAAACAAAAAATAGTTCGCCCCAATTGTTGTACGTGGGAAGAATTGTGGAGTGGAAACGGGTCCATTTGGCCATTGAGGCCATTCGTCTTTTAAAAAATAACGGCTTCCCAAAGGCGCATCTAAATATTATCGGCCCCATCTTTTCCGAAGCCTATTTTCGCAAATTGAAGAACCTGGTAAAAGATGGTAATCTGGAACCCAACGTTAGCTTTTTGGGCCATAAACCCCATTCCGAGCTTCCGACCTATTTTCAGGAAGCCGACCTCTTCACCTTGCCCAGCGATAAAGAAACCTTCGGAATGGTTATGATAGAGGCCATGGCCTGTGGCACTCCTGTAGCCGGCATGGATTGTCCGGGAGGGCCTGCGGATGTTATTGCCCATTTAAAA
Source organism: uncultured Aequorivita sp. (assembly GCA_964431895.1). Classification (GTDB taxonomy): domain Bacteria; phylum Bacteroidota; class Bacteroidia; order Flavobacteriales; family Flavobacteriaceae; genus Aequorivita. The sequence continues at coordinate 3,893 of CAYSLM010000154.1, read as the reverse complement.
AATGGCTTATTGTCCACCCCTGAAAATTATGGCAAAACGGTTTTGGATTACTTCCTGAATCCCGAGCAGGCAAAAAACATAGAATGCAATGCCCGCAAAAAGGTTTTGGACGAATACAGCATTCAAGCTACCTTTAAGGTTTTAAGGGAATCTGTGCAATCGGCCCTTAAAGTTTGAATATGCCACGCTATACCGTCATCATCCACACCCCTCAGGAACTAAACCATTCCTCCTACATCCAAACCGGCCTTTTCGAGCTGGAGCAGCAAGGGCTACTATTGGTAAAGGTCCAGCTGTCCCTAAAAAAAAACCGCGGAACCCTTACGGTTGATGAAAAAGGAACGATTTCTAAAACCACACGCGCCCAGCCCAAAACTTCTTTTTACACCCTGATCGATACGGCTTCCAAAAAAAGAATGCACTTCGCCACCGATTTATACGACTTTGCCGAACACTTTTCGGAACCGGCCCTGCAACAATGCGATTTTTATTTTAAACGGAATTTTGAAACGCGTTATGCCAGTGCCTTACAACCAAAAGTAAAAGCTAAAATCCTTCCCTTGGGGATATGTTTTGGCAACCATTCCCCCTACAAACATGGCAGCTTTAAATTTAGGTTGGGCCTGTTTCTTTCCAATCTGCGTCTAAATACGAAAGCGGATAGTTTCTTCTTCAAAAGGCTTTTAAAAACCTATAAATTTCAGCAACAGCATTGGCGATTTATAAACACCTCCCGCGACATCGGCCGTTTTGAGGCTTTGGAAACGGCCACGGACAACATTATTATGTTCCAGACCCGCTGTTTTCTGCATGAAAATACGGCAGACGTAAAGCAGATCCATCTGCAACGCTACCGGTTGATTAAATTGCTCAGAAAGCATTTCCCCGAAAAGTTTATGGGTGGCTTCATTCCTTCCAAAGTGGCCCGGGAAAACTATGGCGACGCCCTGACCAATGTGCCCACAGAGCCGGAGGCCTATCTGGATGCCATGAAAAAGGCAAGGATTGTGGTCTATACCCGCGGGCTGGCAAATTCGCCCGCTTGGAAAATGGCGGAATACCTTTCGCAGGGAAAAGTTATAATTGCCGAACCGCTTACTGCCGAATTGCCGGTGCCGCTTACTGATGGCAAGGAGGTTTTGTATTTTCACAACGATGCGGAACTGATTGAAAAAATTAATTTGGTATTGGTGGATGAACAGTTGGCAAAAAGGCTATCCAAAAACGCCCGTACATATTTTGAAAAACACGTACATCCTGTTCAAAACGTAAGGCGTATCTTGGAGCTAATGTTAAAAAAACCGCTGGCCCAATCGTGAATGTATTTTTGATCCATCACCGTTCCAAGCACCACGCCGCCAACTCCGGTTATGGCCGGTTGGTGGATTTTATGGAGGCCATAGTTATTTATGGTACTCCCAAACTTCCTTATCGTCTTGCAAAAATTTTTGCGGGATTTCACTCCCAAGCCAAGGGAAACTATAATGCGGGAAGTGTCTTTAAAGCGATTGAATTATACCAAGTCCTTAAAAAAAACAAGCGAGAAAAAAATATAGTCCATTTTTTAAACGGGGAGCGCGACATTCGCCATTTGGGGTTTTTTAAGCGCCGCTTTCCGAATACTAAATTCGTCGCGACTTTTCACAAACCTCCGGAAATCTTAAAACAAACCATTCCCAATCCAGAGGCTTTACAAAAATTGGATGCAGCCATTGCGGTGGGATCAAATCAGGTGGCATTTTTAAAGGATTGGTTGCAGCTGGATAAAGTGGCCTACATTCCCCACGGGGTGGACACCCATTTCTTTAAACCCGACCCCACGGTTAAGAAAAAAAGCACCCTACTGTTCGTGGGCCAGCACTTGCGCGATTTTAACACTTTTAACAAAACCGTTCCAATGCTTGCCGAGAAAGTAAGGGATTTAAAAGTAAATGTAGTTATTCATCCGGCTTATAAAGATAAAATACTTCCCCAGGGCTGTATAAATATTTTGACGGGTGTAAAAGATGAACAATTGCGCCTGCTTTACCAAGAGGCATCATTATTATATTTACCTATGTTAGATAGTACAGCCTGCAATTCTTTATTGGAGGCCATGGCTTGTGGCCTTCCCATTATTACCAGTAAGGTAGGTGGGAACGGAAACTATTTGAAGGACACTTCAAATGTTTTATGTGAAAGTGGAAATGTTGGGAAATTTATTGATGAAACTGTAGCATTATTACAAGATGAGTCACGTTTGGAAGCAATAGGCAAGACTTCCCGAAAAAAAGCGTTGGAGCTCCAATGGTCAAATATAGCAAAGGATATGCAAGGGTTTTATAAAAAACTAAATTGAGGAATGGGATGTCTAAATCTTTAAAAATAATAATCTTCGATGGTAGTTTTAAGACCACGCCATTTATCAATCGTTTGCTAAAGGGACTGGTTTTAAACCATGAGGTTTTTATTTTAGGGTTCAACGAAAAGCTAGTAACGCCCATTGCTGGGGTACACTATATCTCCTTGGGAAGTAACCAAAGCAAATTCAATTTTGTAATTACAACTTTAAAGTTGCGGTTGCTTTCTGGAAATTGGAAGAATATCATTTCCGCTTTTAAGAAACTATTGAAAGGCAAAAAACAAGAATTGCAACAAGAGAATCTAAACCTAGTACTACATAACATAAATCCTGATATTATTCATTTACAATGGCCCTCCGTAATTCCGTGGTTTGAAGAAGTTCTTATGGAACAAAAAATATCAGTTGTTTTAAGCCAACGTGGATTTCACAGCAATGTCCGTCCTTTTGTTTATGAAGCAAATTTTGAATATTTAAATAAATGGTATCCCAAAATAGCTGGCTTTCATTCCGTTTCCAAAGCCATTGCAGCCAATGGCAATAGAATTTGGAACGCTCCAAAGAAGATAGATCATATCATTTACACAGGCCTCAATTTGGATGAAATTCCATTTTCAAAAAACTATAATCGTTCCAATCCATTAAAAATACTCTCTATTGGTAGGGCGCATTGGATTAAGGGCTATGATTATGCCTTGCAGAGCTGTAAAATTTTGAAGAAGAAAGGTGTTCCATTCCAATATTACATTATTGGCGGTGCAGGCGATGAGGAGCTACAGTTTTTAGTGGACAATCTTGGGTTAAAGAATTATGTGTACTTGGAAAAACGAAAGCCGCAATCGGAGGTATTCAGCCTAATGCAGGAAACTTCCCTGCTTTTGATGCCCAGTTTGGAAGAGGGTATCCCGAATGTGGTGGTGGAGGCTATGGCTATTGGCCTACCGGTAATCAGCACCGATTGCGGGGGAGTGCCCGAATTGATAGAGGATAAAGTCAATGGTTGGCTGGTGCCTATGCGGGATGCCGAGGCGATGGCAGAGGCAATAGTAGCATTTACACGTTTATCTTTGCCACCGGTAGAAGGGGTAAGATGCGCTGCACGTAAAAAGGTGGAAAGGCAATATGGCATGGAACAGATGGTGTTGGGGATGGAGGGCTTGTATTATCAGGTAATACGATAATAGCGCTTATATCTCCAATTAAAAACGCCTGTCAGGTCGAGTGAATTTGGGTTGTTGACAGGCAAGCCAAATTTGTATCGAGACCCTTTTGTTGCGTCCGAACCCCCGTTCTCGATACATTTTTTGCTCCACTGCGTTACGCAAAAAACACTCGAACTGACAAGGACGGACACTGTCAGGTCGAGTGAATTTGGGGTGCCGACAGGCAAGCGAAATTTGTATCGAGACCCCTTTGGTGCTTCCAAACCCCGGTTCTCGATACATTTTTTGCTCCACTGCGTTACGCAAAAAACACTCGAACTGACAAGGACGGACACTGTCAGGTCGAGTGAATTTGGGGTGCCGACAGGCAAGCGAAATTTGTATCGAGA
>CAYSLM010000153.1:0-4557 GCA_964431895.1 uncultured Aequorivita sp. | reverse complement strand
AGCCTGCTTTGGATGTTTCTTAAAAATCCGCTCTATGCCCTTCCCACGGTTTTGGCCACCAAACGCTGTATGGCCATTGCCCAAAGGGAATACGGCTATAAACATCATCTAAACAATCCCGCGAATGCGTTCCGCCACGCGCTATGGGTCATCCTGATTGCCAAAAAATGTTTGAAATGGCAAAACAATGAGAAAAAAGCAACCGCCTGGGCCAAAAGATTTACCGATTGGCACGAAAGGTTTTCACCCAACGAAGCTTTGGAACACGCCATGGACCTGCACAACAATGCTGTGGGTTTGGTTTTCTTTGAAGAATTAAAACATAAAAACGAGGTTGAAATCGTTTCCTTTTTAAAACAAAAAGCTTCGGAATCGGTAAAGATTTCAGGGGTTGAAGAAGTTATAAACAATAAAAATAGATTAGTTTATATTCAAGAATAACAAAACCTCACAGCTTTCAAAAACCGGTGAGGTTTGGATTTCGGAAAAATGATAAAAAACATCCTAAAAGGCATTCAGGCATACGCCGGAACTTTCGGGCTCATAAGTAAATTAGGGCTGTGGAAGTATTTTGGTGTGCCTATGGCCATCAGTTTTTTTACTGCGGTTTTGATTGGTTTTTCCGCTTGGGGGCTCAGTGACAATCTGGGCGCCTTTATTGCAAAAATGTGGTTTTGGGAATGGGGCGCGGCCACCTTCAGGACCATCAGTAATTTTATTGGCGCCCTCATCATTATTGCTTTGGGAATCATTTTGTACCGGCATATCGTGATGGCGTTGAGCGCTCCGTTTATGAGCCCCGTTTCGGAAAGAATCGAAAAGCATTTTTACGGGCAAACCCATTCGCACCGAAACACCACCAATGCCGCCCAATTGTGGCGCGGCATCCGCATCAACCTCCGCAATCTGCTCATGGAACTGCTGTGGACGGTTCCCATAATTTTAATCGGTTTTATCCCGGTGGTCGGAATTATTTCTTCGGTACTTTTGTTTTTTGTACAAAGCTATTATGCAGGTTTCGGAAATATGGACTACACCCTGGAAAGGCATTTTAAATATGCCGAAAGTATCCAGTTTGTAAGCCAGAACAAAGGCTTGGCCATTGGCAACGGCATGGTTTTTATGTTGCTGCTGCTAATTCCGGTGGTGGGGATCATTTTGGTACTTCCACTTTCGGTAACCGCGGCCAGCACGGAAACCTTAAAGGTTTTGGAAACAACAGACCGAATTGCTGTCAATACCGATTTGATTAAAAATTAAAAACACCCGCCCGGGCGGGCCTGATGATGAAAGAAAAATTTGTAGCATATATAAAGAATTTGCAAAACGAAATCACTTCCGCTTTGGAAGCAATCGACGGAAAAGCAAAATTCAGGGAAGACAAATGGATTAGAAAAGAAGGCGGCGGCGGAAAAACCCGCGTAATTGAGAACGGAGCCGTTTTTGAAAAAGGAGGGGTCAACACCAGCGAGGTTTTTGGCAAGCTGCCCGAGAGTATGCAAAATTATTTTGGAGTAAAGGATGCCGATTTCTTTGCCTGCGGCCTGAGTTTGGTCATACATCCCAAAAGCCCGATGGTACCTACGGTTCATGCCAATTGGCGCTATTTTGAAATGTACGATTCCGAAGGGAAAATGGTGGACAGTTGGTTCGGTGGCGGGCAGGATTTAACCCCCTATTACCTGTTTGAGGAAGACGCCGAACACTTTCACCAAGTGTGCAAAACGGCCTGCGATAAGCACGACCCAGAATTTTACGAAACCTATAAAAAACGCTGCGACGAATATTTTTGGAATTCGCACAGAAACGAAGCAAGGGGCGTGGGCGGGCTGTTCTTTGATTATTTGAAGGAGACCGAGGAAATGAAAATGCAGGATTGGTACAATTTCGTAACCGAAGTAGGCAACAGCTTTTTGGATGGCTATCTTCCCATTGTAGAGAGAAGAAAGGATATCCCATATTCTGAGGCAAATAGGAACTGGCAGGAAATACGCCGTGGCCGCTATGTAGAGTTCAATCTGGTGCACGATAAAGGAACCCTTTTCGGGCTAAAGACCAACGGCCGCATCGAGAGTATTTTAATGAGCCTACCACCGCACGTACAATGGCGGTACGATCATCATCCCCAGGAGGGCAGCGAGGAAGAGAAACTGGTCCACGTATTGAAAAATCCGAAAGATTGGATTAATTAACCTCGCAGCGGATCTTTTTATGCTTCCACATCTAAAGTCTAAAATCACAAGTCTCACATCTAAAATCTAAAATAATGTACCCACTAAGAAGAAACCGAAGATTGCGAACCACCGAAAGTATGCGAAGCCTGGTGCGCGAAACCCTGATAAGCCCCAATGATTTTATAGTCCCGCTTTTTGTGGTGGAAGGCAAGGGCGTAAAGGAAGAAATTGCCTCCATGCCCAATTATTACCGGTTGAGTTTGGACCTTCTCGCCAAAGAAGCCAAAGAACTGTGGAATCTGGGGCTGAAATCGGTTTTGCTTTTTGTGAAAGTGGACGAGAAACTGAAGGACAACACTGGCAAGGAAGCATTGAATCCTGATGGATTGATGCAGCGCGCCATAAAAACCGTAAAGGATGCCGTACCGGAAATGGTGGTGATGACCGATGTGGCCCTGGATCCTTATTCCAGCTTTGGCCACGACGGGATTATTTCAGAAGGAAAGGTTATCAATGACGATACCAACGCCATCCTGGCCGAAATGGCCCTAAGCCACGCCAAGGCCGGAGCCGATGTGGTGGCGCCCAGCGATATGATGGACGGCCGAATTTTTGAGATCCGGACACTCCTGGAAGACGAGGGTTTTTGCGATACCGGAATTATGGCCTACAGTGCCAAATACGCCTCGGCCTTTTATGGGCCCTTTCGCGATGCACTGGATTCCGCGCCTGTTGATGCGGCAGAGATTCCGAAAGACAAGAAAACCTACCAAATGGATTACGCCAACCGCGACGAGGCCATAAAGGAAACCCTCATGGACATAGATGAAGGCGCCGATATCGTAATGGTCAAGCCCGGATTGTGCTACCTGGATATAGTGCGTGATATAAAGGATGCCGTCAGCGTACCCGTGGCAGTTTACCAAGTGAGCGGCGAATATGCCATGCTAAAAGCCGCTGCCGAAAAAGGCTGGTTGGACCACGACGCCGTGATGCTTGAGCAACTTACTGCCATAAAGCGCGCAGGTGCCTCCTTAATTGCGAGCTATTTTGCCAAAGATGCGGTAAAGTTGATTTCCTGATTGGAAACTTTCTCTTGTAGACCATAGGAAAATTAGGAAATTGCCGAAATTTTTCAATTAATAAAATTTTATCATTTCCAATTCAATTTTCGCTTACCTTTGGCATCGTGAAACTGCTTGAAAAACACATAGGTAAGTTCTTGTTGGCCATCGCCTTTATGGCAACTTTGGGCCAAACTGCTCATGCTGCCGAAGCCGTTCCCACCCACTCGTCAAAGCTAACCTCATACACCCAAGACGACGGGCAAAAGCCGTTGTGGGTTCACAAGGTGACAATCAATGAGGCTTCGCAGATCGTTTCACAAAATGAATACCAAGGGTTAGGATTTCTCGGGCTGTTTGAGGGTTTCCAGAATTTTCAGATCGTTGGGAAACCTTCCCAATACACTTGTTATTTTTCTTCAAAGGACAAACGGGAGCTTATCTTCCGCCATTTGTTTCCCTTCCACTTTTTTTGGTGATTTTTTAGTGAATTTCTGTTCGTTCGAAAAAGAATTTCGGACTGTTTTTCATTAAAATAATATTCATCAAAAATTTATATATCATGCAACTAAGCGCAATTCATATTGGTATCATTGTAACTATAGTAATGTTACTGCCCATCGTTTATTTAATCATCAATGCCTCCGGAAAGGATAAAAAAGTTAAGAAAGCTATTATCCAGCTTGCCCAAAATGCGGGAGCGGACATAAAATCTTTAGATATTATTGGCAATTGTATCATTGGTTTGGATGCCAATTCAAAAAAGTTGGTTTATTCGACCAAGAAAAATACGGCGGCCGATTTTAAAGTAATCGATATAACGGAAGTGAAAGATTTCCGTGCCAAATCCATCCGCCAGACCGATAAGACCCTGGATTGGGTAGGTCTGGAAATAGTGGAAAAAACTGGCAAAAGTGAAATCCCCTTTTATAACGAGCACGACGAGAACGAACTGGCCACAGATGCTTTTGTATGCCTTCAGAACGCCAAGCGTTGGGAGAATACGGTGAGGCCACTCTTGAAAGCTTCGTAGGAGCCCTCTTTATAGAAAACCGTCCGTTGTGGCGGTTTTTTTTATGCAATTAACAAAGTGTTGCTTATAAAACCGTTAATAAATCTTTATTTTAGATGAAAATTTCCAAAACCAACTATGACCTTACTTATAGTCTATGCGCTGCTCTCCATCTTCTTTTCATTTCTGTGCTCTATTCTGGAGGCCGCGCTGCTAAGCTTTACGCCCACCTACCTGCGGATGAAGACCCAGGAAGGCAAGCGCTATGCCACTATACTTACCAACTTTAAACAGGATATTGACAAGC
>CAYSLM010000152.1:0-4746 GCA_964431895.1 uncultured Aequorivita sp. | reverse complement strand
TTGTCGCTAGAGGTGGATACAAAAGTATAACTCGTGGTATAGCGTTGCTTTCCCCGATTAAAAAAAAGTACATTCCTAAAGTTTAAGGTAAGGCCCAATTGGTCATCGCCCCCGCCTTCAAACGGGTTTATGTTAAAGCCATCGTTTTTTCGTTTCACCTTCCTGTCCAGCACGTAGGAGGTCTGGTTGTAAAATTGCGAGAGAAATTTTTTAAATCCCTCCCCCGCGGTCCATTTTTGCGGATTCAGGGTGAGTATCTGGCTAAACTTGTTCTGCCTTATTTTTATAAAAACCTGGTTGGGAAGCAACAGCCGCACATACTCCGCTTGGTCTTGAAACTGTGCCACTTCAAATTCCTCCAGCTCCTGAATGCCGTTGTTGTTATAGTCTATCCAGGTATAGACCCCTTGCCCCGGTTCGGTCTTTACATAGGTATATTCCTGCTGGGGAATTACGCCGTTGTTTGATTCCAACACGGTATTCCAGCGAATTCCGCCCTCAAATAGACTTTGGTTGTACAGGATCCTGGAGTTGAGCGAACGGTCGGTCTTTTCTGTGCTTACTGTTGTAGGAAGGGTTGTGCCTGGACTTAATTGCGGTCTGGCAACGGGCCGGTAGTGCACGGTGCGGTAATTGGCAAAGGCGGAAAGCTGGGTATTTTCGGTATTGATAAGGCGCGATTTTAAATAATAGGTATTTGAGGAATTTACCTTTTGGAGCCTACGGTTGCGCACACTGTCATTGACCCGGTATTTATAGCCCGCCTCCACAAAAACCTGCGTACTGTCGCCTATGCCCGAAAAAACCTCAACAGAGGCAAATTTCTGGCTCAGGGGCGAGATACTGTCTTGCCGCTCATCTTTGATACGGTTGTCTTCGGCTGCCACCTTGGCCCCCGTCCAGGCTTTCTCAAAAGAATAGGTGGCCAGCCCATTCAGCCTTAAAAATTTGGAGGCTATGCTATCTGCTTTACTGTTTAGGTAGCTGCCGTGGGCCTGCACCCGAAGCTTGTTAAATTGCAGGCCAGAAGACACCACGTGCCGTGTGCCATTAAAATTTTCGGAATAGTTCAAATTCTGAAATTCATACCGCCCTCCTCCAAACTTGGGATGCGCCACCTCAAAACCTGAAATCACAAAGCTCTGGTTGCCCCGAGGGTCCAGCAGGTTCCAATCACGATTAAACTCTACATTGTACAATCTTTCAATTGTCCTGAAATTTTTATGGGTAAAATCAAGGGAGCCAAAACCATCGATGGCCAAGGAATCGGCGCTGGTAAAAAGGCGCTGCCTAAAAGCCAGCCTGCCGGCAAAGCCATCATTGTTGCCATCGTCAAGGGTGCTGAAGAGATTCTGGTCGTTTACGCTACCGGCCACTTCAAAATCTACCTGTGTTTTTTCGGAAGGATGATAGCTGCCGTTCACCCCGCCCACCTGTAGTTTTACGGGGGCATTTAAACGTATCACTGGGGCGTAATTTCCCTGTGGCACGCCATTGATTGGCGCTACATACTCAAAAATACGGCTTATGGCGCTGGCGTCGCTTATCACGTAATTGCCCAAATTGTCGCCTACCAACGAAAAACGTACGCTGTATAATTCATCTTCGGGATTGTTTGAGAAAACAAAGACTTCCTGCCCATTGACAATCTCTTTTTTATAAAGAATTTTGTTTTCAGAGTAGGTATCGGGCACGGCTGAGGGAGCCACCATCAAGTCCCTATCATCGCCGGCTTCCTTTAAAATAGCAACTTGTTCTTCGGTAAGGCTTTGTTGCAGGGGCTGGTTTTTGGCATCGTTTTCAGAATAGATATAAACGCCCAGATCAAGGTTTTCGCTGCTGTAATCTCCGCCCCCATAACCTATAAAACGCGTATAGCTTCTATCGGTATATTGATATTCTACCGAAATCCGCATATCGGCGGTGATGGGGTAGGTTGGGTTAAATTTTATCTCGCCGGCATTGTAGTCAATTACATAATCTTCGCTTTCGCCGCGTTTCAGCAAAAGCCCATTTACATACACCCGCTCACTGCCTGAAACCACCAGGATATACTGCTCACCATTGGGGCCGGCCAGTTTGTATGGGCCTTGATTGCCCTCTTGCCCCAAAAATTCACTTTTGGTAAACACCCCCCGCACCAAGGCACCCGAGGCATAGGCTGAAATTTTTGAACCATCGGCATTGTGAAAAGTACCGCCCAAGGCGATGCCCTGTACTTTCTTGGTAAATTTTCCAAAGTAACTGCGGGTGTTTTTCAAGTCAATATCCCCTGCCCGTATGTTCCAGTTTTCACCGAAGAGTTCAATGAAAATCTGGTCAAATTCATTCAGACTCTGCGAATAGCCGCCCTCCTGGGTGGGGATATTGGCATCCTGGATGGAGGCGCGAATGGAAACCTTTTCACTCAACTTGCCCGTAATCTGCAAATCCAGCTCACTGTTTACTACCGCATTCTGATTGTTGCCAACGGTGATGCCCCGTGAAATGCTTCCTGAAGTATTCAAGCCATCAAAGGGCGTGAAAATGGATTTTTCATTGCTTTGCGAAAGCGAATACAGCCGCTCCATCTTGCCCGTATTTTCCACAATAATCTTGCGATCGAGGGTGAAATATTCCCTGGTTAAAAAGCTGGGATATCGCAGGTATTTGATAGTAACCGAATCTGGCTGCCGCGTGTTTCCAGACCCTGCCGGTTCTTTAGGAAAAAAGATGACTCCTTTTTTAAAATCAATACGGTAGCTGAAGGGATTTAGTGAATTTCCCGCTTTATCCAGAATATCAAAACGTTTTGGGTTGATGCCCGCACTGTCGAGCACGACGGTATCACGCACGGCCACTTTTTTCTCCATATAATTTGAAGCAGTGCCCGACCCAAGGGGAATATCCTGCGCATGGCCTGCGGCCATCACATAAAACAGCAAAAAGGACAGGTGAAGCTTCATCAACTATAAAACTGAACAGTTGGGTATTTATTTCGTCAGGTATTTATTAATAACCTTTTCGGAAATGGTTGGCGTAAAAATACAATCTTATTTACTTTAGCTACCCAAATTATCTCGATGTACTCTGAACCTCTGTGGTAAAATTATTCCAACCACAGAGACACAAAGAGCACAAGGAACTAATTCTTAAAGATTTGAAAATAATTTCATACAACGTAAACGGAATACGCGCGGCGATGCGCAAGGGATTTATCGATTGGCTAAAGGCCGCAAACCCCGACGTGATCTGCCTTCAGGAAACCAAAGCCAATTTTGACCAAGTGGAAATTGACCAAATTGAAAATGCCGGCTATCCCTACCATTATTGGTTCAGTGCCGTAAAAAAAGGGTATAGCGGGGTGGCCATTCTTTCCAAAATAAAGCCCAAGCATGTGGAATACGGCACCGGGATTGAATATATGGATGCCGAAGGACGCAATATTCGGGTAGATTTTGCACAGGTTTCGGTAATGAGCCTCTACCTGCCCAGCGGGACCAACATTAACCGTTTGGAGCACAAACTGACCTATATGGCCGATTTTCAAAAATATATAGACAACTTAAAAAAGGAAATCCCCAACCTGGTCATTTGCGGCGATTATAACATTTGTCACCAGGCCATCGACATTCACGACCCCGTACGCAACAAAAACGTTTCGGGGTTTTTGCCCGTGGAGCGCGAGTGGCTGGACCGGTTTATGAAACGTGGATTTATTGATAGTTTTCGCCATTTCAACAAAGAACCCGACAACTATACCTGGTGGAGCTACCGCGCCAATGCCCGCAACAACAACAAAGGCTGGCGCATAGATTACAATTTGGTTTCTGAACCCTTGCTCAACAACCTAAAGCGCGCCGTAATCCTGCCCGACGCCATGCACAGCGACCATTGCCCGCATTTGGTTGAACTCGAATTCCCGCAAAGAGAGGAAGCGTATTAAACGGCAACTGAAGGCTTACCCTTTTTATCAATTTAAAAAAATCCCGCCCGGGCGGGAAATGCTATGAAATACACAACCCTTCCAAATACAGATTTGAAAATTAGCAAACTCTGCCTGGGCACCATGACCTGGGGCCAACAAAACACCGAAGCCGAAGCCCACAAACAGCTCGATTCTGCGGTGGAAAAAGGCATCAATTTTATAGACTGTGCCGAAATGTACCCCGTGCCCGCAAACCCCAAAACACAGGGAAGGACCGAAAGCTATATCGGCAACTGGCTGGCGAAGGGCAAGGATAGGAGCCAACTGGTTTTGGCCACCAAAATTGCCGGCCCCAGCCGAAATATGGACCACATTCGCCAACCGCTGGACTTCAGTAAAAAATCATTGCAAGACGCCATCCACAAAAGTTTGAAACGCCTCCGTACAGAATATATCGATTTGTACCAACTCCACTGGCCCGAGCGCAATACCAATTATTTTGGACAGCGCGATTATACCCATAAGAAAAATGAAGCTTGGAAAGACAATTTTGCCGAGGTTTTGGGCCATTTGGAAGCCTTTGTAAAAGCAGGGAAAATTCGCCACATCGGCCTGTCCAACGAAACCCCTTATGGCGTAATGCGCTGCCTGGAGGAAGCGCGAAGGGGAAGTTTGAAGATCGTTTCAGTACAAAACCCTTATAATTTACTGAACAGAAAGGATGAAATTGGCTTGACCGAAATTCTCCAGCGCCAAAATATCGGGTACCTGCCCTATTCGCCACTCGGTTTTGGAACGCTCACCGGAAAGTATCTAAACGGAACCGCCCAAGTAAGCTC
>CAYSLM010000151.1:0-4928 GCA_964431895.1 uncultured Aequorivita sp. | reverse complement strand
GCCTTGGCAACAATTTCCAGGGGCACATAGCCACCGTTATCATCGTCCTTACAGGCTTGAAGCCCAAGGAAAGCGATACACAGCAGGACAAAGCGGAAATAGAGCGGTTTCATAGTTGGATAGGTGGTTTAAGGAATGGGCAATTTGGTTGTTTGGTTGTGCTAAATGTAATAAAATCTTTCAATTTGAGTATCTGGGCCAACTTTTTTCTGAAGGAAGGGGCGAGGGAGGAAGGGCAGCAAAGCTTGATGGTTAGGCGCGGAAAAAGATTCGGCCAAAATAGAAATAGCCCATCCAATTGACTTTCGTCTACGCACGAATGGCCTTGTTTGGAACACCAGTGTTGGGAGGGCTATTTAAAACAGCAATAAAAAAGCCGATCGCAGCCCTAGCGGTCATTGTAGAGTCCCCGCCCTATACCTGTGGTAACCAGTCCACCACAACGGACAGTCTGCTTTTAATTCCAAATAAACCATTTATCTGTGCCGTTTTAAGCGGCTTTATTGCATTCTTTTTGGGGCCACTCTTTGTTCATTTTTTACAAACCTCTCCTATCTTTTAAAATATTCCTTACTTTTAGATGAAATTCCAGGCGGTTGTGGTAGGGGCTGCCGTTGTAAACATCAGAAAAACCCAGATGGACAAAACTATACAGAGAAACCGAAACCTTATCAATTTTGGAATTCCCCTGGGGCTTTTTGGTATTCTGGTTTTGCTGATAAAATCCCCGTTTTTTACTGGAAATGATGTCTTGAACCTAGCCATAACGGCCGATTTACTTTTGACGGTCCCCCTGGTTTACCTTCTGCTCATACGAAAATCCAAAATCCCGATTACTACGGTCATTCCCTTTATGATAGTTGGCCTCTTCATTGGTTCCTATTTTCTGCCACAAGAAAGCCAGGCTTACTTGTCAATCTTTAAAACCTGGGCCTTGCCGGTAATTGAAATCACCATAGGGGCTTTTTTGATAGTCAAAGTCCGCAGGGCGATTAAAAAATATAAGCGCTTAAAGGATTCTACACCTGACTTTTATGATGCATTTAAAAACACTTGCCGTGAAATCCTTCCAAAAAGACTTGTTATGCCATTTGCGACAGAGGTTGCTGTTTTCTACTATGGCTTTTTAAGTTGGAGGACAAAAAAAATTAATGAAAATGAATTCACTTATCACAGGAATAGCGGAACGCCTGCCCTGCTTGGCGGCTTTATTATGGTAATAGGAATTGAAACTGTGGCCCTTCATTTTTTACTGGCCCGGTGGAGTATGGTTGTTGCCTGGGTTTTAACGGCATTAAGTGCCTACACCGCGATTCAGGGGTTTGGATTTGCCCGGTCCCTTTCCAAAAGACCTATTTCAATCAATAAGGACAGTTTAACTTTAAGATATGGAATTTTGAATGAAGCGCACATTCCCTTTTCAGATATTGACAAAGTTGAACGCTCGACAAAGGCATTGGAAAAAAATGAATTGACCAGAACCCTTTCGCCTTTTGGGGGACTTGAAAGTCATAATGTTATAATCCATTTGAATAAGGAGAACGAAATAATTGGCCTTTACGGAATGAAAAAGAAATTTAATTTGCTAGGCTTACACATCGACCGGCCAAAAGAGTTTAAAGAAAAGGCAGAAAACGCCTTACAGAGATATAGGAATCCCATATTGCAGTAAATATGGGAATTCCGCCGGTATGGGAATTTATGCCTAACCCAAAAATTTATTGCTAAGTGCTCGCCCACTATTGATACACCAAGCCTTGCCCATAATTATGGAAAAAACCCGGAAACAATTGATATATCTTACTGCTTTGACAGTTTCCCTAAACGCATTTGCCCAAGAGGTAAGCTTTTTTAATGCGGATGGATTTTTCTCAATCGGAACGCAATCCAATAGAACCGCATCGATAACCTTAGCCGATATTGACAAAGACGGAGATTTGGATGCGCTCGTCGCCAATGGCAGACATTGGGCTGAACAGAATTACCTTTTCTACAATGACGGCAATGGAGGTTTTAAAAAAGCATTGCCCATCGGAAAATTTATGGACGCTTCTTATGCAATGAAAAGTGCCGACCTGAATAATGACGGATTTATGGACATTGCAGTGGCAAATGACAATATGGAGAATAAAATCTATTTTGGCTCTTCAAGTAATCTGTTTGAAAAAGAAGTATCCTTTGGCTCAATAGCTCCTTCGCGTAACCTTGAGATTGCCGATATTGAGAATGACGGAGACCTTGACCTTATCCTCTCCAACCGAAAAGCCATAAACGAAATCTGCCTAAACGATGGCCACGGTAATTTTGGGAATACCATCGCTTTTGGAAAGGAATCAGACCAAACTATCCAAACCAAAATAGCAGATATAAACCAAGACGGATTTTTGGACTTGGTTACCGCCCAAAGGCAAGCCAGAAATAAAATCTATCTCAACGACGGGAAGCAGAATTTTTCGAAAACAATAGAATTCGGCAATGAAGATGACCAGACGCGTTCTGTAGCTATCGGAGATTTTGACCAAGACGGCTTTTTGGATATAGTGGCAGGAAATTTAGGTTCAAAAAACAGTATCTATTTTGGCGATAAAAATTTGGATTTTGAGCGGGTTTTTTATTTTAAAGCAGAGCGGAAAACCCAATCGATAGAAGTGGCCGACCTAAACCAGGATGGATATTTGGACATAGTTGAAGGAAATTCAGAACAGCGGAATTATGTCTATTTAGGCCAAAAAGATGGCACGTTTAAAGAAGTTGGATTAAGGGAGTTGGAAGACGATACTTATCATATGGAAGTTGGCGATTTAAACAGCGATGGACTTCCAGATATTGTGGAGTCGAATTCGGGAACTTGGAATTTATATTATAAAACCCGGAAAAAATAAGGGAGAAAACAGCATTGACCTTATCTGTGCCGTTTTAAGTAGCTTTATTGGGCGCTTTTTGGAGCCGTGGCCATCCCGCCTTTGTCTGTTTTTTACCTACTGTTCGCTTTATTTTAAGGCCGATTTGATCTCGTAATGTATGGGTTTAAAACTACCGCCATTGCTATCTTCGGCCGAACAGGCGGTAAGGCCCACTATCAAATCCATCAAGGCGAGGAACTCTACATAGTCTCCCGCGGTGCTGGTGGGGGGGTCAACAGACAGCTGGCCATTAGGGGCAAACTGTACATTCATAAAAATATTAAAAGCCGTGGGGATGTCATCGGGCTGTATGTTATAGGGGGCCAGGTTGGTATATAAATTCTCAAAACAGCTGGGGTGGTAGGCGGTATGGCCATACATTATGGAAAAGGTTTCGGGGCTGCAGGGAGCCAGCAGGAAATCGTTTCGGCCATTGGTATCTTCTACAATTTCCATCATTTTGTTGCTGCGGTTGCTCCACAGGTGGTGTCCTTTTGTAATCAAAATCGTTTCTTCGAAATCCAGGGTTTTCCCTGACGATATTTTTTCGCGGATATCGTGTTCATTAAAAAGGACGAGGTCGCTTACCTGTTGGCCAAGCGGATCGATGACCCGTAGCCTTTCCCCTTTTTTCAATTTGAAGGCTGTTCCTGATTGCTTGGGAATTTCGTTTGGCATAAGCTTTTGTATTTAGGGTTCGGGGTTATGATGGAAGGGGCATTTCCATTCCCTTTCGGTATGGCGGCCACTGTATTGCCTGGCCTCACTGCCCTCCCCAAAATCTTCCAGCATGGGGTTTACCGAGCCTTGCAAAGCCTTGTCGCGATCACGGATGCGCTGTTTTACCAGCTCATAACTTCCCATTTCCCGCAATTTCTCAAATTGCCAGTGCAGGTTAAAGACGAGCGTTACATAAGGGGCCTGTCGGGCTTTCCGCGAACTATGGGGGTGCATGCCCACAATATAGAAAGCCTTGCCGGCTATACTGAAGCTAAAGGTGTTGTCTTCCGGCTTATGGGAAACCGATTGGTCCCACGCCCGGGTATCGGTGTCATGAAGGTGTTGCAGTTGCTGCCATAGGAGGGTTTCGAATTCCATTTCAGAGTCCACCCAAATGGTGGGGAATACCGCCAAAAAGCTAACAAAATCGTTGCTTTCCCAATCATAACGGTCAACGTAGGCTTGTAGGTCGCGTCCTAGCTTGCGGGCCGTTTCCCTGGTGCCAAAGGAGTTGTAGCGGTGTATTTTCACGGCATCGGTTTTAAAAACCGACTGGGCCATAATACACGGATGGTCATGGGCCAGGATAAATTGGCGGTATTCTTTTTTCAATTGGCCAACCGAGGGAATTTCCTCAGTGGTCAGGGTAGTGGTTTCTTTTTTCATCAGGCATCTCTTTTTTCATTAAAGATAGAAAAACCACTTCCCGGGAAGGTTTGGATTAAGAAACGTTTATGGGTATTTTAATTAAAATTAACGAAATGGGGTTTTTGGCGGGTCGAGGTTTTTTTTGGGGGGCAGTTCGGAATTAAATCTTAACGAAATCGAAACCTGCCTGCCGGCAGGCAGGTCCAAATCTAAATCGAAACTAAAACCTGTTTTATTGGGGGTGGGGAAAGGGGGTGGGCCTAATTTGACTCTGGGGAGAAGTTACCAAAGCTCTCCCCAAAAGCTCCTTTTACTTTTGTCAAATTCCAAACCTGCCTCCGGCACCATGGACCATTGACCATTAACTATTAACCATTAACCATCAACAACCCCACATTTTATCGAGAAAACAAACATAATTGTCACCGGAATATGAATTATTGATATATTTACCTCGCTCCCCTTTTGCAAAAAACCTTTAAGGCCGTTTTCGTCTTGTTTGGGTTGTTATGCTTAAAAATTTTAAGAAATTATTAATTGATATCGCGCACATGTGCGGGATAAACGCAATTAAGGAGTTAAAAATATGGGTTTATATACATGTTGTATGCCATGCTGAAAAAGCCGACCGCACAAATAGCACATTTGGTTTTTGCC
>CAYSLM010000150.1:0-4954 GCA_964431895.1 uncultured Aequorivita sp. | reverse complement strand
CGGCACCCTTCTCGATTAAAACCTTGTGGCCGTGACTAACAATGGCATTTACGGCGTCGGGGGTAAGGCAGATACGCTTTTCCTGAAAATACCCTTCCTTAGGGATCCCGATGAACAGCTCTCCGCGCTGTTTCGCGATCTCGAGCTTTTCCTCCTGCGGAATGAGCTGCGAAATGGTAAAGGGCGATTTTGGGTTGGGCATAAGGCTGGACTTGAGCGTATCAATTTACGGAATAATTTTTATTTTTTTCTATTGACAGCGCTTAGCGGAAAAGATCCTTTATCTGTTGCCAAAGGCTACGTTTTTGCAACAGTTCCTCCTCAAAGCTCTTGAGGTCGTCCTTGCGCATCTGGGCAAAAAGCTTGGCACGGATCAAATAGACGAAGGGCACCAAAACCATCATTAAAGGAATAACATAAATGATTTCCACTTCGTCAACATTGAAATTCTGCTTTATCACACTAAACAATTGAAAAGTGTACATTGCCAATGGAACAAGAATGATCCAGTGCCACCAATGCTTACAAGTAAAAAACCAGATTAATAGTAGTATAACTGGAATAACTTTTCCGGTCAATATCCAGGCATATTGATAGACTGAAGGAAACTGTGTTTTAAAAGTAAAAAGAGAAGTTTCCCAGACCTGGGAATCGGCCGGGAAACTTTCATAGGAATAATATATAAATGGGGTACAGGCAATTATAAAGACTATAATGCCCCCCTGTATCAGACTTTTTTTATCCGTTTGGCGGAACGATGATCGTTCTCGCGTCGATTTGTTGTGGGGTTTGTTCATCTTGGATTCCTTCTGGGGTACAGGAAGCAAATAATCCGGTTGCAAAGATTGCGGCTACGATAACAATTTTTAGAGTTTTCATAATACGTAAGTTTTTGTGAGGTTAATATGGTCAAACTTACTATGAAAAAATTTAAATCTAATAATTATGTTTATGTTACCTTTACAGGTTATTTCGCAATAAAATACTATTAACTGTATTTATTGTTTTTTATTTGGTGTTAAAATGTTAACGTTTTAAAATAACACTGTCTGGGTCAATCTTTGTTTCACCGGCAATAGTGGGTTTTGGTTTACTTCTGTTGTTTTGTTATTGGTTTTTCGATATTTTTTTCTATAAGATAAAACTACATAGGTTTTTTTAAATCGCTACAAGGTACGTAATATATTTGAAATGGTATGTTCCTTCCGGTCCCCGGATTTGCAGGGCAAACCCGATAGTTTTCTCCATTTTTTATAGTGTTGGTGCAGTTGCTGTCACGATGCAGCAAATGCTTGATATCAAAAAAAAGTTTCCTTAATTCCCGGTCTGTATTTTTAAGGTTCTTCTCCCGTCTTCATTCCTATTAATGTAAACCCCACAGGTGTCGGGAGGAAGCAACGGCTCAATTTTTTCGGGCCATTCAATAAATATATATGCGCCGCTGTGCAGGTAGTCCTCAAACCCCAAATCATAGACCTCATCCAAATTTTCAATCCTGTAAAAATCAAAATGGTACACCAGGCCGGCATCGGTATCATATTCGTTCACAATGGAAAATGAGGGGCTCGCCGAAGTTTCATGGCCGCCCAATTGGGCCACCAATTCCTTGATGAGCGTTGTTTTGCCCACCCCCATTTTTCCGTAAAAAAGAATGGTATGCGAGGTTGCCTTGGCGAGGAGTTCTGCAGCAACCTTCTTTATATCGCTTAGGGCATAAGTTATTTCCATATAAAAGCGGAACGAAAATATGAAATTTTATCCATAATTGATTTATTTGGGCGTAAAAACCGTAAAGGGAATTATCATTTCCTCAAGTGAGACCCCCCCGTGCTGATAGGTATTGCGATAATAACTCACGTAATGATTGTAATTGTTGGGGTAAGCAAAGAAATAATCGCCCTTGGCAAAGATAAAGCTACTGCTCATGTTTATAGCCGGCAGGCCAATGGCCTTGGGGTCTTTGGCTGCCAAAACCTCCTTGTCTTCATAGGTGAGGCTCTTGCCGGTTTTATAACGAAGGTTGAGGCTGGTGTTTTTGTCGCCTATTACCTTTGAGGGGTTTTTTACGTTTATGGTCCCGTGGTCGGTGGTGAGGATAAGCTTAAAGCCCAAGCGCGCCGCTTGCTGAATAATCTCAAGTAAGGGGGAGTTTTTGAACCAGCTCTGGGTGAGTGACCGGTATGACTTGTCAGTAGAGGCCAACTCCTTGATCACCTCCATCTCTGTTTTGGAATGGGAGAGCATATCCACAAAATTATAGACCACCACGGTGAGGTCTTCCTCCTTGTGGCTCTTAAAATTCTCAACGAGTCTCTTGCCCTGTTTAAGGCTTGATATCTTGTGGTAGCTCCAGTTCAGCTTTTGGCCCAGACGCTTGAGTTGCGCTGCCAGAAATTCTTCCTCCTTAAGGTTTTTGCCACCTTCATCGGTATCATTTAGCCATAGGTCTGGGTGCAATTTTTCCATTTCACTGGGCAATAGTCCCGAAAAAATGGCATTGCGGGCATATTGCGTGGCGGTGGGCAGTATGCTGCAGAACAGTTCTTCGACCGTTTTTTTGTAAACAGTTGCTACGGTGGGCTCAAAGGCTTTCCACTGGTCAAACCTAAGATTGTCTATCACGACGAGCAGTGTAGGGCGGCCGGTTTCAATCTCAGGGGCAATCTTGTTGCGGAAAAGGGTGTGGCTCATGGTAGGCGCCTCTTCGGGCTCCTGAAACCACCTAGGGTAATTTTTGTCAATAAACTTCCCAAACTGGCTATTGGCTTCGGTTTTCTGTGACTCTAAAATTTCAAACATTCCCGAATCTTCAATATCCTCCAGCTCCAGTTCCCAATATACCAGTTTTTGATACAGGTCTTTCCATTCGTCAAAACTGTTGACCATGGAGAGGTCCATGGCAATTTTCCGGAATTCCTGTTGGTAGGTCGAGGTGGTTTTTTCAGATACCAACCTGCTGTGGTCAAGATTTTTCTTCAGACTCAGCAGGATTTGGTTTGGGTTTACCGGCTTTATGAGGTAATCGGCTATTTTTGAGCCTATGGCCTCCTCCATAATATATTCTTCCTCGCTCTTGGTAATCATCACAACGGGCGTGGAGGCCTGCTGTTCCTTAATTTCGGCAAGGGTTTCCAGACCCGTAAGGCCAGGCATATTTTCATCGAGGAAGACAATGTCAAAGGTGTCTTTTTTTATCTCATCAAGTGCATCGGTACCACTTTGGGCGGTGGTAACCTGGTAATTTCTGTTCTCCAAAAATAGTATGTGCGGCTTGAGTAAATCTATCTCGTCATCTACCCATAGTACTTTTATCTTACTCATATTGTATATTTGTGTTTGTCTCCCCAATTTTGGGGCGTCTATTTTGTTTACTTCGGAAATGTTTCGGTGTGTTTGCGAAGAATTTTGTTCAAAAATAGTCCCGAAACATCTTAAAAAAATATTGCGACACTTAATTTATAGTTAAATTTTGAAAACCCTTCCCAAGCATAAATTCATTAACGATCCCATCTATGGTTTTATTACCATTCCCAGCAGATTGGTGTTTGATTTGATGGAACATCGATATTTTCAACGCCTGCGCCGTATTTCCCAAATGGGGCTTTCCTATATCGTTTACCCGGGGGCGCACCATACGCGTTTCCACCACGCGCTCGGGGCCATGTTTCTTATGCAGAAGGCGGCGCAGACGCTGAAATCAAAAGGGGTTCCCTTTTCCCAGGCCGAAGAGGAGGCCCTATACGTGGCCATCCTGTTGCACGACATTGGCCACGGCCCCTTTTCACACGCCATGGAAAACAGTATTGTGGAAAATATTGACCACGAGCAGATCAGCCTTCGATTTATGGAACTGTTGAACAAGGAATTTAAGGGAAAGCTTTCCCTGGCCATCCGGATTTTTAAGGATGAATATCCTCGAAAGTTCCTGCACCAGCTTGTTTCGGGGCAATTGGATATGGACCGTCTCGACTATCTCAAGCGCGATAGCTTCTATACCGGCGTGCCCGATGGCACCGTAAATGCCCAGCGCCTTATTGCCATGCTCAATGTGAGGAATGACTCGCTGGTGGTGGAGGAGAAGGGCATCTATTCGGTAGAAAACTTTCTTGTGGCCAGACGATTGATGTATTGGCAGGTCTATCTGCACAAAACGGGTATTGTGGCAGAGCAGCTATTGGTGCGGTTGCTGAAACGGGCCAAACAATTGTGCGCCCAGGGCCAACATTTGCCTGCCAGTGATCCGCTCCGGTTTTTTCTGGAAGGAAATTTCGGTCAGGGGAAACTTTCGCAGGAAATTCTGGAAACTTTTTCAAGGTTAGATGATTTTGATATCATTTCGGCCATGAAAGCGTGGGCCCAAAGTGATGATTTTGTGTTGGGCAATCTTTCACGCATGTTATTGAACCGTGATCTTTTAAAGATCAAAATTAAGACACGCCCTTTTTCCGAAAAGAAATTGACCGAACACAAACAAAAACTTATGGCAAAACACGGGCTCACAGAGGCCGAAGCCGCCTTTTTTGTTTTTTCGGGAAAATTGGAAAACCAAGCCTACAGCATGGATAGGGATATCATAAACCTCCTTAGGAGGGACGGCAAGATTGTGGAGGTGGCCCGGGCCAGTGATCAATTGAACCTGGCGGCGCTTTCTGCCTCGGTCATAAAATACTATATGTGTTATCCAAAAAACAATACTTTCAGCCATCGGGGCTAATGCCTTTTTTTCTATTTTTGCAAGAATGAAAACCAGCGAACTTTATTCAACATATCAAAACAAAATTTTTTTGATTGTCGATTCGGCCAAAGAAAACCCAACCGCCCAATGAAATTTACAGCAGCCCAAATAGCAGGAATACTAAACGGGACCGTGGAGGGCGACGAGGAAGCTGAGGTCTCCAAGCTCGCTAAGATAGAGGAGGGGAGCCAAGGCAGCCTTACGTTTTTGGCCAATCCA
>CAYSLM010000149.1:0-4965 GCA_964431895.1 uncultured Aequorivita sp. | reverse complement strand
TAGATTGGCCATAAGAAAAGAATTGCTAAGGAACGCGATGCAATCGCGCACCAGCATGGGAATACCAATGGCCGTAACAAGCCTTGGGATGGGGATAAGCGGGGTAGGTGATATTGGCGGAGGTGGCGCAGATTTTAGCCAACAGCAGCTCGACCCAAAGCCTGATCCGCAATACCCCAATACAAGTGGCGTACAACGACTGGACGAGGTAAATTTGGGAGTTGTAAAAAAGAAAGATAAGGGCTGTGATAACTGCCCAACAGTATGGGGCTATGGTACAGAGGATCTTGGCAATAAGAGAGGTACGCGCAAGGGGGATTTTGATATGAGCGAAATGCCCACCGGCACCGGTGGAGCTCGCCCTACACCCAGTAGGTTTATGAATTTTTGGAGAGATCTTTTGGATATTCTGGGCTTTGCCGATGACGGAAAGGACGCCATTGATAAATATTTGCCCAACGAGAGTTCGATGGAAAACGCGAATGAAGAGCCTGTTGACCCGCCAGAAGAAACCAAGACTGTAGAATTAGAAAAAGTTACACCTCATTTTAGGAGATGGAATTACGAAACAATTGATTTAGTTACAACAACATCTTATGATACGGTTGTCAAGAAAACGGTATCAACCGATAGCCTTATCAGATCAAAAGATTCAATTAATAAGTCTAAAATAGACAAAGCAAGAAAAAAATTCAATGAACGTTATAAGAATTAACACCACGATGCTTTACTTGATATTATCATTATTTTTAACAATAACCGCTTGTAAAGAAAAAGAGAAAGAGGAAAACAACCAGAAAGAAGTTGAAATTAGTATAAATCTTCCTCAAAAAATAATAGCCAATAGAGGGATTGAAGGAGAAATTTTGTACTCCTCTCATTTTGATACGCTCAACTTGAAAGACAATGAAAGAAGGTATATAACCCTTTATTTAACAAAATCAAGTAAACGTATAGAAAGTATAGACGAATTAAAATTAGCAGAGCTGGATACTTTTGTTGCAATCAACAATAATATAATCCCAATTTTCGATGTGGAGTTCACTGAAAAGGGAAAGATGTTTTTGGAAGGATATATAGTGGATGAAGTTTATTTATATGAGACAAAAGAAGACCTTCGAATAAAAACTTTGGAAACTAAGCTCTCGCATTCTATAAGTGTTGAGTAGTAAACTGAACAGAAACCGCACAATATGACTCGTGCAGCAATAGCTAATTGGAATGTTTAATTATAATTGTGTATGGAACGCGATGCAATCGCGCCCAGCGGGGCCTCGATACAAATTCAAAGACGCTGAGCTTGAATTCACTCGGCCACCTCTGATCCTGCTTTTATTTTATTTCCCAAGCTAGGTGCCTGAGTGCGGCCTTCCGCCATGACGAATGGATATTTACTGCAGTGCAATTCAAGGCGGAAGGACGTGTATCGAAGGGACCGACGGGGAAAATATAATTAAAATAGGTAAAGGAACGCGATGCAATCGCGCACCAGCGGGGTATTCATATCTCGAGCCTACAGCCTAAAGCCTACAGCCTAATACCTACAGCTTCACACCATCCGAAAGCCCTACTCGCCAAAATTCCTAAATCGGGCCAGCAAAATATAAAACAGCCCATACGAAATAAACCCCACCGCCGTAACCGCCATCAGTATTCTCCCCAGACCCGATTGGTCCAAAAACGAAAAGGCATCGGCTATCCCCTTTAGTTCACGCCCTCGCGAATAAATACCCGCACGCAAAAAGAAATAGGCAATGATAAACACCACAAAAGCCCGGGAATAAAACCCAAACTTCCCGCCCCACTTCAGTAACCGTGCACCTGTGGAACGGCCTATATTAAACTGTTCCAACAAGCCGCCCCTTAGCACGCCCACCGTAAGCAGCAGGCCCTGCCCCACCAGCACTATGCCAATGGCTATAAAGGCAATGGAGACAAAGCTATGCCCAAAATAATCCAAATACCGCGAGGCAGAATCGCCCGCCCCGGCGCCAAATAGATGGATAAACGCCAGCACAGCCAGGACCGTATAGACCAGTCCCGTGGTAAAAAACCCAACCCGCATCAGCTTTGACTTCCTATCGCTTCCCAAATGCTCCGGATCCTTGATACTCCTTAAAAACATCCAAAACGAATAGCAGAGCAGCCCCACTGCCAGGGCCGTGAGCAGGAACTGCCCAAACATTTGTTCCTTAAGAAAAAGCAGTGCGCTATTGGTCCCCGAACTCTCCCCGCCCAGGTTCAGGGCCGCCAATAGCGAAAGCACCCCAATGACTACGTAGATAAGCCCTTTTGAAATAAAGCCAATAATGGCTACCGTCTGTATCTTTTCCGATACCAAGAATTTGTTGTTTAAGTCCCAAGTCGTAAAATACGATTTGTTTGGCAATGAACGGCACCAGAACCAATAAACGCCAATAATTCTCCCTATAAAATTTTGGATACCGAATACCGAATTGAAAAATACCATCAACCCATCACCACCCAATAACCCAATAACCCAATAACTCAATAACTCTATTAACCATTAACTATCAACCATCAACTTTTCCCTACCTTTGCCCTCCCAGCAAAAAACAAATGCACCCACAACTTTTCGCTATAATAGATGTAGAGACCACCGGAGGTGGCATAGCGGGCAACCGGATTACGGAAATCTGTATTGCCCTGCTTAAGGATGGGGAAGTGGTGGACAAATTCACTTCCCTCGTAAACCCCGAGCGGCCCATTCCGCAGCACATAACCGCCCTTACCGGCATTGATGATGAAATGGTGGCCCAGGCGCCCCGCTTTTTTGAGCTTGCCGAAAAAATAGAAGCCTTTACGCAAAATGCCATCTTTGTGGCCCACAATGTAAGCTTTGACTACAACGTTATCCGTGGCGAATTCCAAAGACTGGGCCAGCAGTACACCCGAAAAAAACTCTGCACCATCCGGCTGTCGCGAAAGCTCATTCCCGGCTTGCTGTCGTATAGCCTGGGAAGGCTCTGCAACACCATAAACATCCCCCACCTCAACCGCCACCGTGCCGAGGGCGATGTAGATGCCACCGTCATCTTGTTCCAACGGCTGCTTTCCCTTGATGAAAATGCCACGGTCATCAATTCATTTTTAAATCCGCGTTCCAAACAGGCTACCCTCCCGCCCCACCTTCCTGCCGCACAGATTGAGGAGCTGCCCGAGGCGGCCGGCATTTATCTTTTTAAAAACCAAAACCATAAAGTGATCTATGCGGGCAAGGCAATAAATATAAAAAGGCGGGTGCTGAGCCATTTTTACGATAAAAAAACCAAGGAATACCAACTGGGCCAGGAAACCCATTTCATAGACTATGAACTCACGGGCAATGAACTGTTGGCGCTTTTGGTGGAGTCGGAACATATAAGAAAACATTTCCCCAAATACAACCGCGCCCAAAAATGGCCCGCCACCACCTTTCAGATCATCAGCTACACCAACCAGCGGGGCATTGTACAGCTGGCCCTGGGCAAGACCAAGGCCCGGCACGACTCGGTGGGCACTTTTTACAGCCGTGCCGAAGCCACCGAAAAGCTTGAGCAAATCTGCGATGACTTTAATCTTTGCCCCAGGTTTTGCACCCTCCAAAGCAGCTCTGAAAAATGCTCGCACTACCGTATCAAAAACTGTGAGGGAATCTGTGAGGGTACCGAAACCGTGGAAGCATACAATAAAAAGGTACAGGCCGCCATCAAGTCATTAAAGGAAAACAAACCCAGTTTCGCCATCCAGGGCAAGGGAAGAAGTCCCGGCGAGATAGGCTTTGCCCTGGTGCAGGAAGGACAATACCTGGGCTTTGGTTTCTTTGATAGAAGCGAGGCCATCTGCAATATGGAGGATTTTGAACCCTACTTAAAACTACAAACAGCCACCTACCACACCCACGCCATCATCCGCAGCTATTTGAAAAAAAATGGGGAGCGGAATGTGGTTTATTTTGAAAAACCCATTCCGCTTACAAAAAACAGGATAAGGATTTTGAAGGGGAAGACTGCCAAAACGGATACCCAAAATATCTTTAACGGTTTTGATTTTTAAGAATCCAACGGATATCAAAGCCGTGTTAAGTTTGCAAAGGCAATTTCCTTAAAATCGCTGATTACCTTGTCTGCCTTACTATAATCCTGCTGGGAAGAATGGGCGCTTTTATATCCCACGCAATAAATTTCCGCAGCCTTGGCGGCGGCAATCCCGTGGGTTGAATCTTCAATAACCATACAATCGCGCCTATCTTCGCCCGCCAGTTCGGCTGCCTTGATAAATATTTCCGGATGTGGCTTGGATGCTTTCAGATCGGCCCCACTTATTTTCGCTTTAAAATACCTGTCCAGATCAAACCGTTCAAAAATCCTATCGATGTTCGCCATTGATGCCGAGGAAGCCAATACCAGGGTCAACCCATGGCGGTGGTAATCTTTTATCAGCTCCCCTACGCCTTCCAAGAGAGCCAGTTCCCCGTCATTCTCAAAAAGGTACTTGAAATGTTTCCGTTTAAGGGCTACCAGGTTTTCCGGAGCTTCCGATAGTGCAAAATGCTCGCAAAGACTACGGCAAATGGGCAAGGTGGCCTGCCCCGTAAAGGAAGCGTACAGGGCGTCATCCACCTCAATCTCCATATCGGCAAACATTTTAAAATAGGCCTTGCGGTGCAAGGGTTCGGTATCTACGATCACCCCGTCCATATCAAACAAAACAGCCTTTACCATCTTTTCTTTTTTTCTGCGAAGGTATGCAAAAACAACCGCTTTAGGCCTTCAGTTCGGCCAAGAGCCTAAATGAGGCTATCCGGGCCTCCTGGTCATAGATATGGGCCACGGCAATAAGCTCATCCACCCGGGTCTCGGCCACAAAAGCCGATAGTTTTTCCCTCACCGTTTCCCTACTGCCCACAAAGGAGTATTGCATCATTTTGGCGATATGGGCTTCCTCCATCGGGTTCCACAGGCC
>CAYSLM010000148.1:0-5055 GCA_964431895.1 uncultured Aequorivita sp. | reverse complement strand
CTACCGGACTTCAATCGTTGACCACGGTTATTTCCATTGCCACCGCCTTGGTGACCACCATCTTATTGTTTACCCGATTGTAAAATTATGGCCGAGGAATTTGAAATCAACGAAATCAATCCCAATTTTGACTTTAAGGGCTTTCTCTTTAAGGTATTGCGGCATTGGCCGTTGTTTGTGGTTTCCCTGGTCATTGCCTTTTCCATCGCTTATTACGTCAACGTACGCAAA
Organism: uncultured Aequorivita sp.; assembly: GCA_964431895.1. GTDB lineage: Bacteria > Bacteroidota > Bacteroidia > Flavobacteriales > Flavobacteriaceae > Aequorivita. Next base: position 4,824 of record CAYSLM010000148.1, on the reverse strand, counting down.
CTGCCCATCTATGAAATGGACAACCTGGTTTCCATCAAAGACGACCAAAATCCTTTTTTTACCAGCAACACCAGCCTCACCTTTAATTGGGGCGGCACGACCGACAAGGTAAACACGGCCGTCATAACCTTAAAGTCGCGTTCGCACAACGAAAAAGTGGTAGAGCGGTTGCAATATTATATGGACTATCTGCGCAACGGCAAGTACCAAAAGGTAGATGCCTACAAACAGACGCCTTTTTTTGTGGAAGTAGATACCACTAGGCCGCAATTGCTCCATAAGGAAATAACTGTGGTGTTCCGCGATTCGGTGAACTTTAACCTCAGCCTTACCTTTGAGGAGGCGGGGAGTATCAAGCTCCAGAATTATGGCACCAAGGAGATAAGCAGCCGCTATGTTGATGCAGGTACCTTTTCGGAAGATTTCAAGATTGGCCAGCCCATTCGGCTACCATTTTTCAGCGGCACTTTTCTGCCCAACCCTGAGGTAGTGTCGCAGCCCGGGACGCCCTATTTTATTGTCTTTAGGGATTATGACGGGTCGGTCAAAAAATATCTGAATATCCGGGTAGATCCCGAGAGCAAAGGAAGTTCGGTGCTAAAAATGCGGCTCACCGGCCATAACAAGGCCCGGCTGGTTGATTATCTGAATACATCGGTTGAGGTATTGAGCGAGGATATGCTGGAGCGCAAAAACCTTTTTGCCACCAAGACCATAAAGTTTATAGACAGTAGCCTGGCCCAGAAGTCGCAGGAGCTCTCAACGGTAGAGGAGGAGCTGAACAAATTTAAGAACAAGAATGCCATTTTCAACCTTGAGAATGAAGGTACCGAAATAAACGCCAGGCTCAATGAGCTAGACCTTCGCAAGGAGGCCGTGAACCGGGAGCTCAACTACTACGAAACGCTTCAGGAATACCTCCTTAGCCGTTCCGACTACCGCAACGTGCCCGCACCCTCTGTGGCCGGCATTGCCGAGGCGAGTATTGTGAGCGGCGTGGGCAAGATCGTGGCCCTGGCCGAGGAGCGCAACAAATTGCAATATTCCTTTAAGGAAGAAGCTCCCATCTTTAACGATATAGACCGAAGGATTGATGCCGTAAAATCGGTGCTGTTGGAGAATATACGTTCGTCAAAAAGCCTGAAACAACAGGAGCTCAATGCCATAAACCGCGATATAGCCAGATACGAGGCCGAGATCCGGAAACTGCCCAAGGAGCAGCAGGACCTGTTGAACATAGAGCGGCGGTACAACCTGAGCCAGGGCACCTACAATCTGTTTTTGGCCAAGCGCAGCGAGGCGGGGCTGGTAAAGGCCGCCAATGTGAGCGATGTGATGGTCATAGACCCCGCCAAGGATACCGGCGGCGGCAAGATTGGCCCCAATACCCAGCTCAACTATATGATGGCTGGCCTTGTAGGGCTGTTTCTGCCCTTGTTGATAGTATTTGTACGCGTGTTTTTTGATACCAAGATAGGCTCGGTAAGGGAATTGGAGCGAATTACCCCCATCCCCTTGTTGGGCATTTTGGGCAAGAGCCATGCCAACACCAATCTGGTGGTGCTCACCAAACCCAAATCGGCCATTGCAGAAGCTTTTCGGGCCCTGCGCTCCAGCCTGCAGTTTATCTATAAAAAACAGGGCATCAAGGGTGCCAAGACGGTGCTGGTAACCAGCTCGGTGAGCGGCGAGGGCAAGACCTTCTGCTCCATAAACCTGGCCTCGGTCTTTGCCCTGAGCGAGAAAAAGACTATTTTGGTAGGGCTGGATCTGCGAAAGCCGAAAATTGTGGGCGATTTTAACATCGATAACTCGGTAGGAGTGGTCAATTTCCTGATCAATGAGGCCACGGTCGATTCCATTATCCAGAAAACGGAGGTGGAGCATTTGGATGTGATCCCCTCGGGGCCCATTCCACCAAACCCTTCCGAATTGCTTATTAGCGAAAAACTTGACGAGCTGATAGATGCCTTGAAGCAGCGGTACGATTATATCATCCTGGACTCCCCGCCCTTGGGGCTGGTGTCTGATTCGCTGGAGCTTATCCGCCATGTGGATGCCACGCTTTATGTGGCGCGGTTTAACTATACCCATAAGAACATGTTTACTTTCGTAAATGAAAAATATAAAACCGGCGAAGTAAAGCATATCAGCATGGTACTAAACGATTATGTGGAAAAGGCCGGCCGCGGTTATGGCTATGGGTACGGCTACGGATACGGGTATGGCCAGTACGGAAGTTACGGCAATGGTTATCACGAACAGCTTAAGCCACCCACGGTCTGGGAGAGGGTGAGGAAAGTCTTCCGAAGAGAATGACATCCTTTTCATGGCAATGCGCAATGCGGAGGGGGAAGGTTTTTTACTTCCGTCAAAACTGGCCTCGAGGTAGTTTTTTGGTTTTTCATATCCCTTTTTACACCAAAAGCATTATTTTTGCCGGCTAAATACGACTCCCCAAAGAAGCTTTTATCATGAAACAAAATCCTACCCTCGCGATTATTGGCTTGGGGTATGTAGGCCTTCCGTTGGCCGCCGCCTTTGCCGAAAAATATAAAGTCATCGGGTTTGACATAAACCCCAAGCGCATTGCCGAGTTGAAGAACGGCCACGATGCTACCCGCGAGCTGTCTTCCCAGGCACTGCAACGGGCCCTTCGGCAAAATGACGGAACGGGGCTCACCGTTACCGACGATCCCACACATTTGAAAGAGGCCCAGGTGTTTATTGTTACCGTGCCCACCCCTACCAATAAGTACAACCAACCGGTACTCACCCCCTTGCAACGGGCAAGCGAGACCGTGGGCGAATATTTGGAGGAAGGTGATGTGGTCATTTATGAATCTACCGTATATCCCGGGGTTACCGAGGAGATTTGCGTTCCTATCCTGGAAGCGCGGTCAAGGCTTCACTTCAACAAAGACTTTTTTGTGGGTTATTCGCCCGAACGTATCAACCCAGGTGATAAGGAGCATACGGTAACCAAAATTTTGAAGGTCACCTCTGGCTCAACGCCCCAGGCCGCCAAATATATAGATGATCTTTATGCCTCCATCATTACGGCCGGTACGCATCTGGCACCGAGCATCAAGGTGGCCGAAGCCGCCAAGGTCATTGAAAATTCGCAGCGCGATATCAACATTGCCTTTGTCAATGAGCTGTCAAAAATATTCCGCCTGCTGGATATTGATACCCAGGATGTGCTGGAGGCCGCCGCCACCAAGTGGAACTTCCTAAAGTTTACTCCCGGCCTGGTGGGTGGCCACTGTATTGGGGTAGATCCGTATTATCTGGCCCAGAAGGCGCAGGAGGAAGGCTATAACCCGGAGATTATTCTTGCCGGAAGGCGAATGAATGACGGCATGGGCAATTATGTGGCCCAGGAAGTGGTAAAGCTGATGATACAAAAGGACTGCAAGGTAAAAAATGGCAATGTGCTGGTGCTGGGCATCACCTTTAAGGAGAATTGTCCCGATATCCGCAACAGCAAGGTGATAGATGTGATTGAGGAGCTTGAGAAATACAATCTGAATATAGATGTTTATGATCCCTGGGCCAATGCCGAAGAGGTAAAGCAGGAATTCGGCCTTGATCTGCTCACCGATGAGGCCTCGCTTGGAGATAATTATGACGCCGTTGTCCTTGCCGTTTCGCACCAAGAGTTCTTAAAAATGGATCTTGCCAAATACCGAACAGCAAACTGTGTGGTATTTGACGTAAAGGCCTTTTTTGAAAGAAACCTTATCGACGGGCGGCTATAGGCCCGAGAATAATTTCATTACCGGATTTTGTTCTTCCCTTTTGTAAGAAAAAATGCGGTATCCCATAAAATTAGACACAGTTTTAAAATGAAAAAACCCACCTACCATTCCAACGATCTGTCACAATACAAGTTTTTAATAACGGGCGGCGCCGGATTTATAGGTTCCAACATTGTGGGCTATCTCTTGGCCCATAGAGCACAAAAGGTGCGGGTATTGGACAATTTGGCTACCGGTTTCCTAAAAAACCTGGAAGAATTTCAAGACCATCCAGGTTTTGAGTTTATGGAGGGCGATATCCGCGATTTGGCTACCTGCAAGCGCGCCATGGAACAGATGGATTATGTCTCGCACCAGGCCGCTCTGGGTTCGGTGCCGCGCTCCATCAACGATCCCATTACCTCCAACCAGGTTAACGTTTCTGGGTTTTTGAATATGCTGGTGGCGCAAAAGGAGAGCAAAACCGTGAAGCGGATGGTATATGCCGCTTCCAGTTCTACCTATGGCGATAGCAAGGCCCTTCCCAAGCAGGAGGGAAATATTGGCAAACCGCTGTCACCCTATGCAGTCACCAAGCTGGTGAACGAGCTGTATGCCGATGTTTTTTATAAAACCTATGGCACGGCGACCATTGGGCTACGGTACTTTAATGTATTTGGCCCAAAGCAGAGCCCCACTGGGGCCTATGCCGCCGTTATCCCGTTGTTTATGCAGGCCCTTAAGGACGGAAAATCGCCCACTATCCATGGCGATGGCGGGCAAACGCGCGATTTCACTTTCGTATCAAACGCCGTACAGGCCAATATACGGGCCTTTTTTGCCGGGGAGGAAGCCGTAAACCAGGTGTTCAATGTGGCCTATGGCGAGCGCATCAGTCTCAATGAATTATGGAAAGCGCTCCAATCCATTTCCGGAAAGGAAGTGAAGGCTACCTACGGCCCACCCCGAAAAGGGGATGTGCGCGATTCCCTCGCCAATATCGATAAGGCCCGCCGGCTTTTGGGTTATGAACCTTTATTCTCTGTTGCCGAAGGGTTGCGATTGACCTGGGAGCAGTGGGAGG
>CAYSLM010000147.1:0-5071 GCA_964431895.1 uncultured Aequorivita sp. | reverse complement strand
CGTGCGCGTTATGGTTGATGGCAAGCTGTCAAACGTGCCAGTAGCACAATTGCTGAAACAGATACCTTCTGCCTCTATCAAACAGATCGAGTTGATCACCAATCCTTCGGCCAAGTACAATCCTGAAGGAATGAGCGGGCTCATAAACATCATTCTCCATAAAAACTTGAACGTTGGCTTTAACGGAAACATCTCAACCGGCCTCACGTTTCAGGACAATGCGCGGTTCAATGCGGGGCTCGACATGAACTACAGAAATGGGAAATTTAACTTCTACACCAATCTGAGCAACAATGTATCACAAAGTGAAAATAACGGGCTTATCGAACGCTCGCTCAACAATTCACAAGAGGTGATCCATTTTTTCGACAGCAGCAAGTCAAATCTCTTTAAAATAGGGGTTGACTATTATTTAAATGACCGAAACACCCTCTCTCTCTTTACCAATCAAAATTTTTATCAGGGTGATGCCAAGGGAAGGGTTGCCGTTTTTTATTTGAATGACCCAAGTCTGGACCAGGCACAATGGTATGACAGTGAAGACGAAAACGTTTCCTCACAATACAATTTCAACTACAGATTGAATTTTGAAAAAAAAGACCACCTCCTGGAGTTGGAGGCCGATTATAATAGCTTCAACAGCAGCACCGATGCAAAATACCAATTTACCGGGGCCGCACCCCTTGATGCCTATGCCGATTATGATGAGACTGACCGCGGGCAGCTCACGGTAAACCTCGATTACGTCAATCCGCTTTCAGAAAGCACAAAATTGGAATTGGGTGCCGAGGCAAGGTTGTTTAAAACCGAAATCGACTATGCTTCTACTGGCCAAAGCTACAATGAGGAAGGGCAATTGGTACCCACACCGGCCATTGATTTTGATTACCATCGCGATATCTATTCACTTTACGCCACCTTCGGAAAAACGATTGACAAATGGGCCTTTCAAGTGGGGGCCAGGATGGAAAATGTTAGTGTAAAAGCAGATACCAGTACGGTGGCCGCTTTTACCCATGATTATTTTCAGGTTTATCCCAGTGCCTTCATCACTTATTCGCACAGCGAAAAAGACCAGTTCCAGCTCAGCTATAGCCGCCGGGTTGACCGTCCCGGGCTCAACCAGGTGAATCCTATAAGGGAGTTTAACACCCCATTGATCAGCTCCTTGGGAAATATCAACCTAAGACCGCAGTTCACCAATTCCGTGGAGATAAACTATTCCCGCGATATGGAGAAGGGAAGTTTTACCGCAGCGGTTTTCTATAGGCTTATAGATGACGAAATAAACCGGGTCATTCTTTTGGACCGCACCAATCTGGACCGGTCAATTCTTACCTACCAAAATTTCAACAGTTCGGGTGCCTATGGCCTTGAGCTTTCAACCAACCTTAAACCTGCCAAATGGTGGAGCATCAATAGCAGTTTTGAGCTCTATAAAGAAACCCAAAAGGGTATTACCGAAAATTTTAGGAACCCCAATGAAGCTCCCTCTGTTGACAATATAATAACTCAAGTGGTTGAAGTAGACAATGTAGCCTGGAATGTAAGGATGATGAACAATTTTAAAGTGACCGACCACTTCTCTCTTTCGGCCTTTGGCCTGTACCGGGCAAAAAACAAAGGGATCCAGTTTGAGTCAGACCCATTTTATTTTGTAAATGTAGGGGCCCGATATACCCTTTGGGAAGGCCGCGGCACCTTTAGCATAAACTACAACGATATCTTTGACAGCATGAAATACACCTTCAGCGGCAACACGCCCTATCCACAGAACGGAAAATTTTACGGAGAGAGCAATACCATCTCTGTCGGGCTGGCCTATAAGTTTGGCGGAAGTGACTACCGCGCCAAATCGCGAAAAAAACGCGACGATAATACCAACAGTGGCGGGGGCGGACTATTTTGAAGAATATTTTTTTAAAAAATAAAATAGATGCAGCCAGAGCCGACGAGGAATGGACACATCACAAACAACTGAAATCAATTTTCTTTTTTTGAATTAGCCTCAAAAATCAAAAATTGCTTAGGTATGGCAAAGCCTTCCGTTTTGGGAAGGCTTTGCCTATTAATATCAAAAAAAAATCACCACCGGATGATGGCGCTGCCCCAGGTAAATCCGCTTCCAAAAGCAGCCAGCACTACCAAATTGCCTTCCTTGATTTTTCCGGCTTCCCAAGCTTCGGTCAAGGCGATGGGAATGGAAGCCGCCGTGGTATTGCCATATTTCTGGATATTGTTGAAAACTTGGTCGTCATTCAATTTCAATTTATGCTGAATGAACTGTGAAATGCGCAGATTGGCCTGGTGCGGAATGAGCATATTAATGTCGCTCACTTTCAATCTGTTGGCCTCGAGCCCTTCCTGAATAACTTCCGCAAAGCGCACAATGGCGTGTTTAAATACAAACTGCCCGTTCATAACCGGATAGTACGGAATGTCCTCCTGCGGATTTTCTGCAATTATCTCTGGCACCCAATGTTCGGTACTGGGGCCTTTTAGCGAAAGTTCGTTTTTATGCGCGCCCTCGCTGTGAAGGTGGGTAGACAGAATGCCGCCACTGCCCGTTTCGTTTCGCGAAAGCACTGCCGCCCCGGCGCCATCGCCAAAAATAACCGAGACGTTTCTACCGCGGGTGGTCATATCAAGGCCGCCGCTGTGGTTTTCACTGCCAATAACCAATATGTTTTTGTACATCCCGTTTTTTATGAATTGATCGGCCACAGAGAGGGCATAGATAAAGCCACTGCACTGGTTGCGAACATCAAGGGCAGGAACGGTGCGCATACCCATCATCTCCTGCACTTCTACCCCGCCGCCGGGAAAGTACATATCGGGGCTCAAGGTAGCGAATACAATCATATCTATATCTGTTGGCTTCAGCTTGGCGCGTTCCAAGGCAATGGTCGAGGCCTTTACCGCCATCACCGAAGTAGAGTTGCCATCTCCCTTCTTGATGTGGCGGCGTTCCTTTATTCCCGTGCGTTCCTGGATCCAAGCATCGTTGGTATCCATCAATTTTGAAAGATCATCGTTAGTAACTACGTTTTCGGGCACATAAAAACCCAGACCGGTAATCTTTGAGCTGTACATGTTTCAATTTTAAAAGAAGGGGGAAAGATAAGGATATGGTTTTTGCCAAGGAAATTATTTGCAGCTATTATAGTATGCGCGCATAACAAATCGAGAACAATAGCCATTAAAAAAGGGCGCAAAAGTTCGCGCCCTTCTTAAACAACCTAACCAATTAAATAATAGAATATTCTTACTTTTTCATAGCAATTCAATATTCAATTATTCTTCGGTAAAGATACAATCCTTTGTCTATTAATCTTGTTAAAGGATTAAACAAAGTTTTGTTAAAGTTTATGGGGATTTCCCAAAAATGCTTCTCGCCGGCTTTGCAGGATATGGTCTTGGCATACTGTGAAAAATATTGCAGCGTATTCCTTTTATCCCGCCGACATCCACGGCCAAAAGTGACAACGTGGCAGAACCTGGTGGCTTGGTATTTTATTTGCCTAAAGTGAAGTGTTTCAATAAAAAGTAACAATCATAAATAATATCAAAATGAGCAAAGGAACTATCAATGTATCGGTGGACAACATCTTCCCGCTGATCAAAAAGTTTTTATACAGCGACCATGAGATTTTTCTCCGCGAGTTAATCTCAAACGCTACAGATGCTACCCTAAAATTGAGGCATTTGGCCAATATTGGCGAGGCCCAGGGTGTAGAATACGGCAATCCCATAATCGAGGTAAAGCTTGACAAGAAGAAAAAAGAGCTCCGCATTATTGACCAAGGAATTGGAATGACCAAGGAGGAAGTTGAAAAATACATCAACGAGATTGCTTTTTCGGGTGCCGAGGAATTCATAGAAAAATACAAGGATAAAGACGGAAAGGATGCCGGAATCATTGGGCATTTTGGCCTTGGGTTCTATTCTGCTTTCATGGTGGCCAAAAAGGTTGAGATCATCACCAAAAGCTATAAGGATGAACCGGCCGTGCACTGGGAGTGTGAAGGCTCGCCCGAATTCTCCATCTCAAAAGCCGATAAAAAGGAACACGGCACAGAAATTATCCTCCACATTGCCGATGATTCTACCGAATTTTTAGAAGAGAGCCGCATTCGTGAGCTATTGGTAAAGTATAACAAGTTTATGCCCATCCCCATCAAATTTGGAACCCGTACCGAGACCCTTCCAAAACCCGAGGGCGCCAAAGAGGATGAGCCCGCCCCTACCAAGGAAGTTGACGATATCATCAATAACCCCAACCCCGCCTGGACCAAGCAGCCTACCGAACTGGAAGACAAGGACTACAGCGCTTTTTACAGAGAATTGTACCCTATGCAGTTTGAAGAACCGCTTTTCCACATACACCTCAATGTAGACTATCCGTTCAATCTTACGGGAATCCTCTATTTCCCCAAGATGACCAACGATATGAGCATCCAGAAAGACAGGATCCAGCTTTATCAAAACCAGGTTTTCGTGACCGATAATGTGGAAGGGATTGTACCAGAATTCTTGACCATGTTGCGCGGGGTCATTGATAGCCCAGACATTCCCCTCAACGTTTCGCGAAGCTATCTGCAGGCCGATGGCGCCGTCAAGAAAATATCGAGCTACATCACCAGAAAGGTTGCAGATAAGCTGAAAAGCCTTTTCAACAATGACCGCGAAGGTTTTGAAAAGAAATGGAACGACATCAAGATCGTCATAGAGTACGGTATGTTGACCGAAGATAAATTTTTTGAAAAGGCCCAGGATTTTGCCCTTTACCCAACGGTTGACGACAAGTTTTTTACCCTTTCGGAATTCAAGGAAAAGGTAAAGGATATCCAAACCGATAAGGACGGCAAATTGGTAATCCTATATGCCTCCAACAAAGATGAGCAACACAGCTATATTGAGACGGCCAAAGAAAAAGGCTACGAGGTGCTCCTGTTGGACTCGCCCATTGTGACGCATTTGCTTCAAAAAATAGAAAGTGAGCAGGAGAAAACAACTTTTGTGAGGGTGGATAGTGATCATATAGACAACCTTATTAAAAAAGAAGAGGAAC
>CAYSLM010000146.1:0-5089 GCA_964431895.1 uncultured Aequorivita sp. | reverse complement strand
ATGTTAATAATACCAATATATGAAATTCCTTTCTACCTTTAACAAAAAAAATCACTAAATATCTTAACCTCTAAATTGAACTTTTTTCGACATAATTCTTCAAATACTGAAATCTACGGGTCAAGATACCTTCGACCGTAGTCATTTGCGCACGCTCCAAAATGCCATCCTTGTCGCCATTAAAAAAAGCTGGAATTACGTGTTCCAAGAACATTTCCCCAAAGCCTTCACTGGCATCCTTAGGCAATTCGCAGGGCAGGTTATCTACGGCCATAACAGTGATGGCCCCCTTGGCGTCAAAGGCGGTTTCCGTTTCGGTTTGGGGATCATAGCCGTAAAACGGATCGGCAATGGTCGAGGCGCGCAGAGTAGAGGCCACCGGCCCGTCCACGTCGCAGGAAATATCAGCCACCAAGTTGATTTTGAAATCGGGATGCTTGGCGTCTTCCCGGGTAAAGAGATAGGGCGCGCCACTGCCATAAAAGTGGCCGGTAATAAACATATCGCTTACCTTGGCATATTTCATAAAATCACTTTCATACCCAGAAGGATCGTCATAAAATTCTTCTTTGTCAAAAGGCCCACGGTCCTTGCGCTTGTTGTATTCAGAAACGTCAATAAGGCAATAAACAGGTTGATCAAAATCCCGTGACAAATATTCGGCATCAGTTACTTCCATTATATGGAGATGGTCCAGTATTTCCTTGGCTCCCCTTGTTACCTTACCGGTACCCGATAGGACAATCTTGATGTGTGGGATCTCAATTTTATCCAGCGCTGCTTTAACGGCTTTCAAATCGGGTAGCGTTTCTACCTTGGGAAGCTCAAAGAGATTATCGCGGAGGCCCAAAGCCCGTATCCCGTTATAAGCCCCCACCAGCCCAGCGTAATACCCAAACCCTATCAGGCGGCGTTTATTGGTGTCTACTATGGTTTCGTGGTCGTAAAGCTCAATATTCTTCGCCAGAATAGCCTGTAGCAATTTGCGGTTGTAAGGTTGCTTCTTAATGGTATGGCTAAAGAAGAAATATTTTTTATTCGGAATAAGTGCATCAACCGGCACCTCTTTCACCCCTAGCATCACGTCTGCACTCGAAACATCGTCAACCACCTCAAATCCAGCATCGCGATAGGCCTGATCGGGAAAGATGCGGATATCTGAAGACTCCACAACAATCTTGGCATCGGGAAACCTTTTTATGACATCTTGGCATTTTTTGGGCGAAAAGACTACTCTACGGTCTGGCGGATTCTTGCGTTCCTTGATAAGTGCAAAGGTTATGGGCATTTGGTGTGTTTTTTGTTTTAATAGCAATCAGAACAATCGCGGCGGCAAAGATAAGGTTTTTCATGTATCTTTGCCCTCCGATTTAGGTTGCAGAGCAAACCGCATACTGCGATTGCATACGGAACTCTAAAAATAGGGGCCGACTGGTTTTGACAGCGGGTCTAATTGTATTGTAAGCATGTCGAGCGCTGGGATATAGCTCGTAAATATCATATTTCACACTTTTTTAAACGGCGAGAATAACTACGCCCTAGCTGCATAACCCGAATAATAGTACGGTATGCCTCGTCCCGACAAGGTCGGGAAGCAGGAAGTCGCTCGATGGCCTTGGTTTACGGCACTCGGTATAGCGGCTTCGTAAAAGTAAACCTAGCTTGTGTAGGGCTTTGATGCACTTGCGAAACTTGAGCGAAGCTAAGGGGTGCGTTGGTAGTTTCCGACCGGCAAGCCCACGAAAACCCAAATGGAAACTAAGCATGTAGAAAGCAATATGGTTGCACGTTTGGACGGGAGTTCGAATCTCCCCGGCTCCACTTAATAAAATAAAGACCACGCTAGGGGGCGTGGTCTTTTTGTTTTTGGGAGAAACCAGCAGATGTCCATCTGTTCTTTCCAGTTAAAATCGAATCATGAAAAGAAACATCAATCCGTATCTTTATGTAAAAAAACCAACCCAATGACAGCCAAGCGCACCTTAAACCTGCTCACCCTGCTCCCGCCAGCGGCCATTCAGACCGACATCCTCCAGTTTAAAAAGGATATTGAAAGGCGTTTTGGTGCCGTGCACGCCCAAAAACTGCCCGCACATATCACCCTGCAGCGTCCATTTTGGGTAGAAAAAAATAAAGCTCAAAGTCTTAAGGATGCGCTTACCCAAATCGCGGCCCCATTCCCATTCTTTGAGGTTCGGCTCAAAGACTTCGGTTGTTTCCCTCCCAGGGTCATCTATGTACATATAGATAACGATGCGGCCGTAAGAGATTTGCACGCCCACTTGGCCGAGGATTTATCGATAAGCTTTTTTCATAAGCCCGATGAAAAACAGCTTCAAATAACACCCCATATCACCTTGGCAACCCGCGACCTTCCTAAACATAGTTTTGGGGCGGCCTGGAAGCTTTTTAAAAACAGAAAATATACAGCTACTTTTACTGCTGAAGCCATTTCGCTTTTCCAACACGACGGCAAAGTGTGGAACCTGCTTGAGACTCATGCCTTTAAATCAACAAATTAAACTTCCCTGCAATTTATTCCATGAAATTAAGTGCGCAACTAAGTTATTACTCTCAAAATTTTACTAATTTTGCCCTTATGGGAGTAGGAGCATTAGCTATAGGAACCGCACTTTTGTTCATCGGTCTTATGATTCTGGCAGTACTGCTTGAACGCATAAAATAATCTTTGAACTTAAAGCGAATTTTACAATGACCCTGGGCGGCCTGCCCAGCTTGGTCATTTTTTTGTTTGCCTTGGAATTTTTTTTTTAAGAATCATCCCTTTTACCCTAAAACACTTATCCCTCCCGGCGCTCCGCCAATTTTAGCAATTTCTTACCACAGCAGCACTTCAGTTATTTGTAACTTGTTTGGAAAAAAGCACAGTTATGGCAAAGAAGAGCGATTATGAAAGCAAAAGGGATTTTAAAAAGACCAACGAACCCAAGGGTGGCGATAAAAAAGGAAACCCCAAAAAGCCAAGCTTTGTGATCCAAAAGCACGACGCCACCAACCTTCACTATGATTTTCGGCTCGAAATTGACGGCACCCTCAAATCCTGGTCGGTCCCCAAAGGCCCCAGCACCGATCCCTTGGTAAAGCGCATGGCCATTCCCACGGAAGACCACCCCTTGGAATATGCTGATTTTGAAGGCACCATCCCCAAAGGACAATACGGCGGGGGCACAGTAATGATCTGGGATCAAGGAACTTTCAAAAATGTCAAAAAGAATGACGATGGAGATACTATAAGCCTTTCCGAAGCTTATGAAATGGGCACGCTTGAGTTTTGGCTGGAAGGAAAAAAATTACAGGGCGGCTATGCGCTTATCAAGATGAAAAGTGGCAATATGAAAGGCAATTGGCTCCTGATAAAAATGGACGATGAAAAAGCCGATGCGCGCCGAAACCCAGTAAGCACCCAACCCAAGAGCGCGGTTACGGGCCGAACCCTAAACCAGATCGCAAAGGAAGAAGAATAATGGACAGTTTCTTAAGCAAAATATTAGGCGAAAAAAACTTCGACAAGCTAAAAAAAGAAAAACACCCCAAGTTTGTGAGCCCTATGTTAGCTACCCTTACCGAAGACTATTTTAACCATCCCGACTGGATTTACGAAAGAAAACTCGACGGCGTGCGCTGTGTAGTGAGCATACGGAACAATACGGTTTCTCTGTATTCGCGAAACGAAAATGACATGTCAAAAACCTATTTTGAGATAACCGAAAGTCTTGAAAAACAAAACTATCCCGATTTAATTGCTGATGGCGAAATAGTCGCCTTTGAGGGCAAGACCACGAGTTTCAGCAAATTGCAACCGCGCATACAGCTCAAGGACAAGAAAAGATTGAAGGCCACAAAAGTAAAAATACACCTGTACCTGTTTGATATTATCTATTTTGCAGGATACCCGCTGGGGGAACTGCCGTTGAGGGCCAGAAAAAAGATACTGAAAAAAGTTTTTCACTGGGGCGATCCCATCCATTATACGCCCCATAGAAATGAAAAAGGCAAGGAATACCTGGAGGAAGCCTGCAAAAAAAATTGGGAAGGCCTTATTGCAAAAAATGCAACAGCACAATATGCACACTCCCGCAGTCGGGAATGGTTGAAGTTTAAATGCGGTCACGGCCAGGAGTTGATCATTGGAGGCTTTACGGAGCCGCAAGGCCAACGTGTTGGCTTTGGGGCGCTCCTTGTGGGCTATTACAAAAACGGAAAACTTCAATACGCCGGCAAGGTAGGTACGGGCTTTGACGATGATTTTTTGGGAAAATGGCGGAAAAAATTTGATGCCGTTGAACGGAAAACCAGTCCATTTGAGGATTTCCACCAAACCGACGGCGGAAAAAACCATTGGGTGGAACCGAAATTTGTAGGGCAATTTGGTTTTACCGAATGGACCAAAACCAACAAATTAAGACACCCCCGGTTTCTGGGAATGCGCAATGATAAAAAGCCTACAGAAGTAGTAAAAGAAGAAAGTAAATAACCTAAAGGATCCTCGAGATCATAAATTTCAAAAAAATCAAAAAAAATTGTAAGATGAAAATATCGGGAGTAGAAATTTCAAATCCGGACAAAGTGTTGTTCCCAAAGGAAAAAATCACCAAACGGCAGCTCGTGGGTTATTATGAGAAAATGGCCGAAGCCATGCTGCCATATTTAAAAAACAGACCCTTGACACTCCATCGGTTTCCGGATGGGGTACAGGAACAAGGTTTTTACCAAAAGAACGCCTCAGATTATTTTCCCGATTTTATCAAAACCGTTTCCGTCAAAACGGAAGAGGGGACCAACACACAGGTGTACTGCAACAGCAAAAAAAGCTTGATATATTTGGCCAACCAAGGCACCATAGGATTTCATATATGGCTGTCAAAAAAAGACAAGCTCCACAAGCCCGACAAGATAGTATTTGATCTTGATCCTCCAGAAAATTCCTTTAAAAAAGTAAAAAAGGCCGCTCGGATCATCGGTGATTTTCTCAAGGAAGAAGGAAAGGATCCCCAGCTCATGACCACGGGCCAAAACGGCCTGCACGTTTGGTACACCCAGCGACGCACCAAGAACTTTGATTCGGTTA
>CAYSLM010000145.1:0-5173 GCA_964431895.1 uncultured Aequorivita sp. | reverse complement strand
GCCGGATGAAATCCAAAGAAATACTTTTCCCTCTTGCGCCACTTTATAAGAAAAAAGGCATCGGTTACAAACAGGCCAAAGTGACCACCTTCTATCCGGAAGGCGATAGCGAAACGGACAAACCCTTTGTTTTGGCCGAATATGTTTCCCCGGAAAAAAAGGGCGAAACCGAAAAAATAACCTATGATTACCTGATCAACGCCACCGGACCCAAACTTAATTTTGAGGCTACCGAGGGGCTGAATCCAGGGACCAACAAAACCTATTCGGTATGCACCTATACCCACGCCGACCATGCTTGGGAAGGCCTGCGGGCACTTATTGAAGAAATGAAAAAAGGCAAAAAGGCCAAGATTGTCATCGGCACGGGCCACGCCAAAGCAACCTGTCAAGGTGCCGCTTTTGAATATATCCTAAACGTGGAGCAGGAATTACGGCGTCATAAAGTGCGCGATATGGCCGAAATTACGTGGATTTCCAACGAATATGAACTCGGCGATTTTGGAATTGACGGCATGTTGCTCAGCTATGGCAGCAATATCATGAAATCGCACGAAATGATCGAAATGGTTTTTGAGGACCGAAACATCAATTGGGTTTTAGGTGCGGGGGTAAACAAGATCGAAGATGGCCGTGCCCACTACGAAACCTTGAAAGGCGAGCACAAAACCATTGACTACGATTTTGCAATGTTGATTCCTTCCTTTTCCGGCCACGGCTTTAAGGCATTCGATAAAAACAATCAGGATATTACCGACAAACTCTTTAAGGGCTTTATGATCGTGGATGCAGATTACACCCCAAAGCCATATGAAGAATGGACGGTGCAGGATTGGCCCGAAACCTATCAAAACCCAAACTATAAAAACATTTTTGCACCGGGAATCGCGTTTGCACCACCGCATAGCATTTCCAAACCCCGGAAAAGTCCGAATGGCACCGAAATCTTCCCAGCACCGCCAAGAACGGGGATGCCATCGGGAATTACCGCCAAATTGGTGGCCGATAACATCATTGACAGCATAAAGAACAACAAAGAATCTCTGCACCACAGAGGCTCTATGGGCAATATGGGCGCGGCCTGTATCGCCTCGGCCGGGTTTGGGATGACCAAGGGCAGTGGCGTGAGTATCACCACATTCCCCATTGTGCCCGATTACCAGAAATACCCTGACACCATGGGTCGAAAACTGGGTAAAACCTTTGGGGAGATTGGGCTGGCAGGCCATTGGCTAAAGCTGATGCTCCATTACGCCTTTATGTACAAGGCCAAAATGAAACCGTTTTGGTACCTAATCCCGGAATAATAAAAAATAACAATAAACAATAAACAATAAACCATAACCAATGACCAAGAGAATATCCAAAACCAAGCGGTTCTTTATGATGAACCCCATCATCCAGTTCTTCAAATTTATTTATTTGAGCATAAAAGTGCTGCTTATCGTGGCGGGTGGCCATGGCGGTACCCGAAAAGTGGAATACTGATGATTAATATCATATTCAATTTAAGAAAGAAGGCCTATTTTTGAAAACCAGTGAAAACATTTCTCGCCATATCGCTATCCTTTCTCGTGTTTTTCCAAAGCGCGGGCCTTGGCGTGGCCGATATTTTAATGCTGGATAAACTCGTAGAGCACGCCCAATATCATTCAGAAAACTACAGCGACGATTTCTTTACCTTTTTTGAAAAGCACTATGGCGTACTCAAGTCACAGCACCAAAAAAACGACAAGGAAGAAAATCATGCCCACGACAAACTGCCTTTTCAACATACATCCTGTAACCATTTGGTAACGGAGGTGATTCTGGCAGCCTTTGAAATCCCCGTTCTAAAACCTGCGATTTCTACCAAAGGCACTTCCAACTTCCACTATCAGAACCTGTATTCTTCTCTCGAAAAATCCGCTATTTTTCAACCGCCCCAATTCGCATAGCCGATTGACGTCCTTTTTTTTCGGAAAAATTTTCCAATAAAAGGAAAGGCTGTTTGCCGCCCCAATTTTTTAAATTGTACACTGCAGAACCATTGCCGTGTAATTTCAAGAGGCAAATCACGATCAACACCTTAAGCAAACAGCGTTGGATCGGCTCCCCACATCCATTCACTCCATTTTTTTCTTAAACGGGAAAGTGGAATTCTAAACTATATTAATTCTAAAAACATATCATCATGGATGCAACACATCTTCATTTAGCATTGGCGCATTTCCCCATAATCGGGGCCATCATTGGCGCCGCCCTCTTGGCTTATGGCCTATTTTTCAAAAACAGGGAAATCCAAAAAGTGGCCCTGGCAACTTTCATTGGCATGGCGCTCCTCACCATACCCGTTTTCCTAACTGGCGAAGAAGCCGAAGAGGCAGTAGAACACTTACCGGGGTTTTCCGAACAATTGATTGAAAATCACGAAGAACTCGCCGAAAAGGCAATTTGGCTGATGGGCGTTCTCGGCGTCCTGGCCCTGGTGGCATATTACGCCATCCTCAAGCAATTGTCGTTTGCCAAGATACTTTTGTGGATAACCTTCATCATCTCCCTGGCCACCTTTGGAGTCTTCGCGCAAGTTGGGAACCTGGGCGGGCAAATTCGCCATTCCGAAATACGGGCCGAAAGTACCCTCAACGGGGAACAAACGGGAAAATCCCTTAATGGGAAAAGCGAAAGGCAGGACGACCGGAAAGGGAAGGAGTAAAAAACAAATGGACCGTCTCCTCTGCCGGAGTTGAAATTGATTGCGGTTTCATCTTTCCCGAGGCACTCGGTGCAAAAATCTTAAAATATTGCTATGCTCTCAAAAATCATTCAATTCAGTATAAACAACAAGCTCATTATCGGCTTGCTTACCCTTGTGCTCATAGGCTTTGGCACCTTTTCCCTGACCCAATTGTCCATTGGTGCCGTGCCCGATGTTACTAACAACCAGGTGCAGGTAATCACCACTTCCCGCAACCTTTCCACCCAGGATATGGAGCAGTTTATCACTTATCCTGTAGAATTGGAAATGGCAAATTTGCCGGGTGTAAAGGAAATCCGTTCCGTTTCAAAATTTGGGCTTTCGGTGGTTACCATCGTCTTTGAGGAAGGTATGGGCACCTATCTGCCGCGCCAACTCATAGCCGAAAAGATAAAATCGGCCTCCGAAAACATTCCCGAAGGTTTCGGCACGCCGCAGATGGGCCCGATAACCACGGGGCTGGGCGAGATATACCAATACATTCTCGACGTGAGACCGGGCTATGAGGACGCCTATACCGACACCGAACTGCGCACCATCCAGGATTGGATCGTAAAGCGCCAACTCTCCGGCATTCCCGGGGTGGTGGAGGTAAACACTTGGGGCGGCCATTTAAAACAATATGAAGTAGCCATCAACACCAATAAACTGAACGCCATGGGCATCAGCGCCCAAGAGGTTTTTACCGCTTTGGAAAAAAACAACAGCGTCTCCGGGGGCGGCTATATCGAAAAGGAAAACCAGGCCTATTTTATTCGGGGCGAAGGGCTGGCAACCTCCCTTGACGATATAAGGAATATTGTGGTAAAAAATAAAGATGGCTTTCCTATTTATATAAGGGATATCGCCAAAGTGCAGTTCGGCAGTGCCCCGCGTTTTGGCGCCATAACCGGAAATGGGGAAGGTGAAAAGATCCTCGGCCAGGTAATGATGCTAAAGGACGGCAACTCCAATGAGGTCATCAAGGCGGTAAAGGAACGGGTGGCCACCATCTCCAAATCGCTGCCCGAGGGCGTCTATATAAACCCAGTGCTGGACCGAAGCGTGCTCATTGGCAAAACCACTGCCACCGTGGCAGAAAATATTATTTTGGGCGTGCTCATCGTAATCTTTGTGGTGGTGCTGCTGTTGGGCAACCTGCGATCAGGCCTGGTAGTGGCATCGGTAATCCCGCTATCGCTGCTGTTTACGCTTTCCATGATGTACCTCTTTGGGGTAGATGCCAACCTGATGAGCATGGGTGCCATCGACTTCGGGATAATCATTGACGGGGCCGTGATCATCGTTGAGTTTGTGGCGTTCCAGATTACCAAGAATGCCACGCATTTTCAGGGGCTGTCTTCCCAAGAAACCCAGGCCGAAAAAGACCGGCTCACGCAGACCAGTGCCTCTAAAATGATGAACTCCGCCATTTTTGGGCAGTTAATTATTTTGATTGTCTTTATCCCCATTCTTTCCTTGAGCGGGGTGGAAGGGAAAATGTTCCGGCCCATGGCGCTCACCTTTAGCTTTGCACTCATCGGGGCCATGCTGCTTTGCTTTACCTACGTGCCCGTGGCGGCTTCGCTATTCTTAAAACCTTCAAAACCCTCAGATAGGAATATTTCCGTTAGGTTGCTGCGTTTCTTTAATAAACTGTACGAACCCGTAATCCGCTGGGCCTTGGGCGCCAAAAGGGTGGTGCTGGCCGTAGCCGTGCTTTTATTGCTCGCCACGGCCTATCTGTTTTCAACTATGGGCGCAGAGTTTGTCCCAACGCTGGACGAAGGCGATTTTGTGATACAGCCTGTCCTGAAAACCGGCACTTCCCTTTCCAATACCATTGAAACGACCACGCAGATAGAGAAGATCTTGCTTGACAATTTTCCCGAAGTAGATCAGGTGGTAAGCCGTATTGGCGCCGCCGAAGTGCCTACCGACCCAATGTCCATGGAAGACAGCGATGTGATCATTACCTTAAAACCCAAAAGCGAGTGGGTATCGGCCAAGAGTAAAAACGAACTGGCCGAAAAATTTAAGGAGGCCCTCGCCGTCATTCCCGGTATGGAACTGGAATTTACCCAGCCCATCGAGATGCGCTTTAACGAGCTTATCACCGGCGTACGTGCCGATATTGCCATCAAGATTTTTGGGGAAGATTTGGAGCTGCTACAAAGAAAGGCCAATGAAATCAAGGAGCTTGTGGAGAATGTGGAGGGCGCCGAGGATATCGTGGTGGAAAAGGTGGCGGGCCTGCCACAGATGAACGTACAATTTGACCGAAGCAAGATTGCCCGCTACGGGCTAAACATAGCCGACCTGAACGAAATGGTCTCCATGGGCTTTGCCGGCAAGCAGGTGGGCAGCATTTTTGAGGGCGAAAAACGCTTCGACCTCGTGGTGCGGCTGGATGAAAAACACCGACAGGATTTATCGCATCTGCAAAATTTGTATGTA
>CAYSLM010000144.1:0-5180 GCA_964431895.1 uncultured Aequorivita sp. | reverse complement strand
ACCCGAAGGTGTACCATAACCTAAAAGATTTGAAACGGGCAGTGTCCTATCATAAAGTATGCGTGTAGGAACATCGTTTGGGTTCAGATGTTGGATTTTGGTCTGTATCTCGGCACGAACGTTATCCATAAATGTTTGTGCCGTGGAACCGAAGGCAATCATAAAAAATAGTAATAAGACTATTCTTCGGGGGGGGGGGGTAATACTTTGTTTCATAACATTAAAAGTTTTGGATTATACTTCTAATTGGGGAGTTATGGTTTTGCTAAAATGAAACAAAATTATGGGAATAGCAAATTAAATGATCTTTAAGTTTTTATTAACAAAAAAATCTCAGTGTATGTTTCTGGTATATAGTGCTTTAATGAAAAAAATTTTAAACCATTTTTAATTTTGATAGTTCCTCATATCCTCTAAATTGGCCCCATTCAACTCGAAAAGACTTTTTTGTATGTAAAGTAGTCAGCGCTATCAATTAAAAAATCCCGAAGCCAAGCCTCAGGATTTATAAACTTCATTAGAGTTAAATTTAAATTTACAAAACAGCCGTACCTCCTAAGTCCTACCGTCCTAAGTCCCAAAATTAATCATCCACCAAAACCCAATCGCCCTTATCCAGCAGCGGGATGGCCTGTTTGTATTTCATGGTCTTGTTTTCGCCGCTCATCACGTGCTTGATGGTCACCTTGTCGTTGCGGTTTATCTTGGGCCGCTCGCGGGTGATGGTTTCGGTTACCTGTTGCCGTTGAGGCTGGGTGTTGCCAGCGGCACGGGCCTGGGCGGCGCGCTCATCCATATTCGGGATTTCCTCTTTTTGCTCGCTTAGGTTTTCTTTTCGTTTTACTTCGCGCGCTTCCTGGATCTGTTGTTGGTTTTCCTGCGGCAATTCGCCTTTGAAAAGGAAGGAAATAACGTCTTTGTTTACCTTTTCAATCATCGCTTTAAAGAGTTCAAAGGCCTCAAACTTATAGATAAGCAAGGGGTCTTTTTGTTCGTGCACGGCAAGCTGTACGCTCTGTTTTAGCTCGTCCATTTTTCGCAAATGGGTTTTCCAGGCATCGTCAATAATGGCGAGGGTAATGTTCTTTTCAAAATCGTGCACCAATTGCTTGCCTTCGGTTTCATAGGCCTTTTCAAGGTCGGTGGCTACGTTTAGTGTCTTTACGCCATCGGTAAAGGGCACCAGGATGCGCTTGTATTTGTCGCCCTGGGTTTCATACACGTTTTTGATAACGGGGAATGCCATTTCGGCATTGCGGGCCATCTTGTCCTGATAATGGACGTAGGCTGCTTTGTACACCTTGCCGGCAATTTCCTTGGCGTCCATTTTCTCGAATTCCTTTTCGGAAATGGGCGAGCTCATGCTGAAGAAGCGGATAAGCTCAAAATCAAAATTCTTATAGTCCTGCGCCAGTTTGTTGCTTTCGGCTATTACCTCGGCCGTGTCATAGATCATATTCGCAATGTCCACGCGAAGCCTGTCGCCAAATAGGGCGTGGTAGCGGCGTTTGTACACCACCTCGCGTTGGGCATTCATCACGTCGTCATACTCAAGCAAGCGCTTACGGATGCCGAAGTTGTTTTCTTCTACCTTTTTCTGTGCCCGCTCAATGGATTTGGAGATCATGCTGTGCTGGATCACTTCGCCTTCCTTGAGGCCCATACGGTGCATCATTTTGGCAATACGCTCACTTCCGAAGAGGCGCATCAGGTTGTCTTCCAACGAAACATAGAACTGCGAGCTTCCGGGGTCACCCTGACGGCCACTACGCCCACGCAACTGTCTGTCCACGCGGCGACTGTCGTGTCGCTCGGTGCCCACAATGGCAAGGCCGCCGGCTTTTTTCACCTCGTCGCTCAGTTTAATATCCGTACCCCGACCGGCCATGTTGGTAGCAATGGTCACGATACCGCTCTTTCCGGCCTCGGCCACGATATCGGCCTCTTTTTTGTGGAGTTTGGCGTTCAATACGTTGTGGGGAATGTTTCGGATGCTGAGCATACGGCTCAACAATTCTGAAATTTCCACGGAAGTGGTACCGATAAGCACTGGACGCCCGGCCTGTGACAGGGCCACGACTTCCTCGATTACGGCATTGTACTTTTCGCGCTTGGTCTTGTAAATCTTGTCTTCGCGGTCGTGGCGGGCAATGGGGCGGTTGGTGGGGATTTCCACCACATCCAGTTTGTAGATTTCCCAAAGTTCGCCGGCTTCGGTAACGGCCGTACCGGTCATTCCCGCAAGCTTTCGGTACATCCTAAAATAGTTTTGAAGGGTAATAGTGGCGAAGGTTTGGGTCATGGCCTCAATCTTCACGTCTTCCTTGGCTTCAATAGCTTGGTGTAGGCCATCGCTATACCGGCGGCCTTCCATGATACGGCCCGTTTGCTCGTCCACGATCATGACCTTGTTGTCTATCACGACGTATTGGTCGTCTTTCTCAAAAAGGGTGTAGGCCTTCAACAATTGGTTCATGGTGTGGATACGCTCGCTCTTCACTGAAAAGTCGCGAAAGAGTTCTTCCTTTAGCGCTACCTCTTCCTCTTTGGGAAGTCCTTTTTTCTCGATTTCGGCTATTTCGGTACCAATCTCGGGCATGACGAAGAAGTCTGGATCGCCTTCCCCCGAAAGGTAATCAACGCCTTTATCGGTAAGTTCTATCTGGTTGTTTTTTTCGTCAATAACGAAATAGAGCTCGGCATCAACCTTCGGCATTTCGCGGTTGTTGTCGCTCATATAGTGGTTTTCGGTTTTTTGGAGAATTTGCTTTACGCCCTCTTCCGAAAGGAATTTGATAAGGGCCTTATTCTTGGGCAGCCCGCGATACACGCGTAGCAGCTGGAAGCCGCCTTCTTTTTCATCGCCTTCCTTAATGAGTCTTTTTGCTTCGGCCAAAACGCCGGTCAAATATTTTTTCTGCACCCCCACGATATCGTGGATCTTTGGTTTTAGCTCATTAAACTCGTGGCGGTCGCCTTCGGGTACGGGCCCTGAAATGATAAGTGGCGTACGGGCGTCGTCGATCAATACAGAGTCCACCTCATCCACAATGGCGTAGTGGTGTGGGCGCTGCACCAGGTCGTCTGGCGAGTGGGCCATATTGTCGCGCAGGTAGTCGAAGCCAAATTCGTTGTTGGTGCCGTAGGTAATATCGGCCAGATAGGCTTTCCTTCGCGCGGCGGAATTGGGGCGGTGGTTGTCAATACAGTCAACGCTCAGGCCATGGAACTCAAAGAGCGGCGCCATCCAAGCGCTATCTCGTTTTGCCAGATAATCGTTTACGGTCACCAAGTGTACACCGTTGCCAGCCAGGGCGTTGAGGTACATGGGGAGGGTAGCCACCAGGGTTTTTCCTTCACCCGTCTGCATCTCGGCCACTTTTCCTTCGTGTAGCGCCACCCCGCCTATAAGCTGTACATCATAGTGCACCATATCCCAGGTTACTTCCTTGCCGGCGGCATTCCAGGAGTTTTGCCAAACGGCCTTGTCGTCCTCAAGGGTTACGTATTCTTTTTCTGCTGAAATTTCACGGTCAAAGGGGTTTGCGGTAACGGTGAGGGTCTCGTTATTCTTAAAGCGCTTGGCGGTTTCCTTCATCACGGCAAAGGCTTCGGGAAGGATTTTGGTAAGGGTAGCCTTTTCAATTTCGTAGCGCTCGTCCTTCAGTTTGTCAATCTGGTTGTAGAGGTCTTCCTTCTTGTCGATGTCATCCTCGGTTTCCGATTGTTTCTCGAGCGAGTCTATTTGGTCCTGAACCTCTTTTTGGGCATCTTTTATTTGCTGTCTGAAAAAATCTGATTTGGCCCGAAGCTCGTCATGTGATAGTTTTTCGAGGGCAGACTCGTGTTTTTTGATTTCCTCGACCATTGGCTGTATCTGGCCTATGTCTTTTTTTGATTTATCGCCTACAAATATTTTAAGTACGTTGTCTAATATACCCATGTTTTTTTATTTTGGTGAGTCACACTGCAGTGTGCCTTTACTTATGGTGAGTCACACTGTAGTGTGACCTTACTTATGGTGAGTCACACTGTAGTGTGACTTTACTTATTTTAAAGTGTTGCGGGGCAGCACCTTTTTGTCAATTTTGTTTTTCGTTCCAAAAGATGGTCTCGACTTTTGTTACGGTTGCTTTTCAGTAGTTTTAAATAAAAAAAAGCCCCGTAAAAGAGACTTTTTATTGTATTTTAAACGGTTCCCAAAGCGTTGGGATTAATATTCATCCTCGTTCCAGAGATAATCATCATCCGTGGGATAATCGGCCCAGATTTCCTCGATAGAGTCGTATGAGTCGCCTTCGTCCTCAATTGCCTGAAGGTTTTCCACTACTTCCAGTGGAGCACCGGTCCTGATCGCATAGTCAATCAACTCGTCCTTGGTTGCGGGCCAGGGCGCATCGCTTAAATAGGATGCCAATTCTAATGTCCAGTACATAGCACTTTAGGTTTTAATTTTTTGCAAAAGTAATTTTTTAGATCAAAAAGTCAAGAAAAATCCAAATTATTTCTGCTTTATTTTAAAGAACGTTTTTTGTGTGTTGATTATCAGATGTTTATAAAGTTAATTGTTAATAAGTTATTTAGTCAAGCCAACCGTAATCGGTTGTTTTTACAAAATCAAATAGCTTTCTACCCTATTCTCACAACTTCTCCGGTAGCCATTGCGTTTCCTCGGCCTTGGTGTCTTTTGTCAACTTTCGTGCCAGTACAAATAGGTAGTCAGATAGTCGGTTCAAATATTTTAGAACGATGTCGTCCACCGGTTCGTTTTCCCTTAAAAGCGTTACGCGGCGCTCGGCACGTCGGCAGACGGTGCGGGCTATGTGACAAGATGACACGGTGGCATTGCCTCCGGGGAGCACAAAGTGTGTCAGTTCTGGCAAGACTTCGTTCATGGCGTCTATTTCGGTTTCGAGCAGGGTGATGTCTTCCTCTTTTATTTTTGGGATGTTGAGGCGGTCCTTACCGCTTTTCAGCTTGGCGCGGTTGGGGTCGGTGGCTAGGGTAGAGCCTATGGTGAACAGGCTATTCTGTATTTTGGTCAAAATTTGTTTGCTGTGGGCGTCAATCTCCTGGCTGCGGATCATCCCGATGTTGGCGTTTAGCTCGTCTACGGTGCCGTAACTTTCAATGCGGATATTGTGCTTTGGAACACGGGTGCCGCCAAAGAGGGCCGTGGT
>CAYSLM010000143.1:0-5210 GCA_964431895.1 uncultured Aequorivita sp. | reverse complement strand
TCAAGGTTGGTAATGTCAATTTGCCGCAGCGCCGTAGGCTTTAGCACTTCCTGCCCCAGGGTGTTGAAGATCGAGGCAGAAACCATTTTGTCTCCATTTTCCTCAATATTGATTACCCCGGTAGATGGGTTTGGATAAACCACGAACGGATTGCTGCCTTTGGTAAAATCTGGTGTATCGAGGGAGTTTAGATCAATGGTGTATTTTATTATCCCCAGATCATAGGTTGCGATATAAGCATCAACACTTTCCTCGTGAAATTTATAGACCATACTTGATGAGGCCACGTAGGCAATGGCTTCAAAGGGAAGGGCCTGCCAGGTTTCTCCTGCATCGGTGGTATATATTATCTGGCTGTCAATTCCGTTTCCGGAGGGCACGGTGGCCACGGCGTGGGTTTCGTTAAGGGGGGAATAGGTAACCTTCCTCACGTTCTCGGCCTGATATACCCGTTCCCAATGGGCTGTGTTATCGCTGCTCTTATAAATCCCGTTGCTGGCGGCCACCAGGAAGCTATCGGGGGCCAAGGGGTTTCTTTCTATATCAAAAATAATATCGGTAGCGGGATTGATGCCCAGGCCGGTGCTTCTGTCTTCCCAGGTTGTTCCTCCGTCTGTTGATCGATAGATATGTGCCCCAACGGAGATAAACACCTTTTCCGAATTGGTTTGATCGATATACACATCGGTAAGGATATCGTTTTCGGGAAGCATTACGGGAGTTACCACGGGATTGTTGCTATCGGTAAAATCAATCTTCAGGCCCCCTTCATTCAGGAAAACGGCCCAGATTTTATTCGGATTGGCCGGGTCTGTGGTAAGGTTTATGAGCTGGTCAAAATAATTGGTGTACAAATCGGCATAGGTATTTCCATAGTCATCACTCACTTTAAGGGTTGAGCCCGAGAAACTGCTTTCATATTTATAAACGCGGCCGGCCGCCTGGGCGTCGGTCATATAGATGGGCGCATCAGCTATAAATACCATATTGATGGGTTCTACGTCAACGGCAGTTTCAGCCCCGGTACTTAGGTTTTTGTGGATAAGGCCCCTTTGTACACTGTAGAGCAGGTGTTCTTCGGCGTCGTATTGCAGGCCGGCCATTCCTGCCCCGTGGAAAGGTGTATAGACCCTGTTGAAGGTAGCCCCGCCATCGGTAGAGAACAGTGGGTAATAATCGGCATTGACAAACAATTCCCCATTTTGGAAGGGATTGAAGGAGGCATAGACCCCGTAGTAATATCCTTCCAGATTATCCAATGGATAAACGGTTTTGGTATGGCTGGCCCAGTTGTCGTGGGTAATTACCACTTCGTTTTCCTCCATAAGGAGTACGTTGTTATAATCTAAGGGATTATAGACAATACCTGTAATGTTGTCCAGGGTTCCTGGTTCCCAATTGATGGGGATGGTGTTCCAGGTTTGGCCACCATCCAGGCTGCGGTACAGGTTTTCACTATGGCCCAGGCCCTCATCGCCAATATGGGTACCCAGGAGGATGTTATTGGCATCCTGGGGGTGGAAGGTAATTACGCCAAAGGTGTGGTCGGGCATTTTTTCTACCCAGGTTTGGCCGGCATCCTGTGAGATGAGCAGGCCGCCGTCGTCGTTATTGGGACCGGCACCCCTGGCTATAAAGAGTTTTTGGGGGTTATCGGGGCTTATGGCCACATTGTTGGGGAAGATGCCGTTATGGTCCATATTGTAGTAAACCATTTCCCAATTGGCCCCGGCATCGGTAGTGTAATAAACTTTTGAGTAGCCGCTAAGGCCTATTCTATAGGATTGGTGCACCAAGGCAATATCGGGATTGTCTGCATAGATGGCATAGGAGCTTATCAAGGTCTTGTCGGCTTGTGGATCTATAGGGGGAGCATACACGCGGGTGGTCTCCCCTGCGGCAACATCATAAAAATATACAGCATTGTCCTGTTGCTCTAGGTTGTAGTTGGAAGAAAAGGTGAGTATGCCTTCAGACAACATGCTGAAGTTTTCCAAAAACACCCCATTGGCGGGATAGCTATAGTTGATTTGCCAAGTTTGCCCTTTGTCGTTTGATTCCATGATATGGTTGCCCAGGGAGACGGCATAGAGCTTATTTTCGATGGAGGGGTGGAAGATGATGTTGTACAGGCGCCCGTATTGCGGCGAGCCTTCATAGGTGATTTGTGGTTGTGCCCAGAGCGCGGTGCTATATAGAGCAACAAGCAGTGTAAGAATGGTAATTGACTGTTTCATGTTTATAACTCGTTTTAGGATTTTGTTGGGCCAAATGTGGTATATATTGGTTGCTTTCCAAAAAAATATACGTGAAATAGTGTGACAGGCGGGAGCAAAAAACGTGATGCAAAAGGTTAAATACCTGAAAGGTAGCCATATAGCTTGGCACTGTCATCCAGCCCCATTTTTCGGGCAATGCGTTCCTTTCGTTTTCTGCCCGCGGCATCGGTAATATTGAGGATGTTTGCAATTTCCTTGGTGGAAAGGTTCATATAAAGGTAGGAGATAAAGCGGAGGTCGTTGGCGTTCAATTTGGGGTGTCTTTCCTTTATGATGCCCAAAAAACCTTGGTTCACTTCCTCAAAGTGTTTAATAAACTCCTCCCATTCGTGGTCTGAGCGGATAAGGCCTTTGATTTTTTTGATATGGGCCTGCAGTTTTGATTGTTGCGGTAGGCCTTGGGTCTCTTCCAGTTCGTCAACCAGGGCGCCCAGGAGTTCGTTGCGCTCGAGTAGGTGCAGGGCCTTGGCCGAGAGCTTCCGGTTTCTGGCTTCCAGTTCGTTTTTGAGGCGTTCCTCTTCCAGCAGGGCGCGGGCCTCTTCCTCCTTCAGTTTTTTTTCCAGCAGCAGGTTGTCGGTTTTTTCCTTTTCCAGGGCCAGGGCAAGGAGTTCCTGGCTACGGGCGTGGATGAGCTTTCGCTGTTTGGCTTTGATATATGAATTTCTTAAGGCCCAGGCGATAAGGAGAATGATAATCAGCGCCCCACCCAGCAGGATATAGGATAACTTGCGTTCGGCCCGTAGTTTGTTTTGGTTTTCCCGGAGTTGGTTTTGGTAATTCTGCAATTCAAACTTGACGCGGTTGGTTTCAAAGAGGCGCCCATTTTTGATGTTATTAAGGGTTTTGGTGGCCTGGAGGACGGAATCCTTGGCGGCCAGGGCCTCTTGCCACTGGCCAGCCTGGGCATGGATTTCGGCCAGGCGTTCAAAGGCCTCCAGATTGTCTTCCACATCCTCGGCATTTTGGAGGAGGGCCTGGGCATATACCAAGGCTTGCTGGGTATTGCCTTGTTTTTGGGCTATTTTTGAGAGCAATTGTAGGGCAAAGAGCTTGGTTTCCAGCTGGTTTTTGTCTTCGGTTCCTGCCAGGGGCATTAGGATCTCAAAGGCCGGGGCAAACTGGCCGCGGAGCATAAGGTTTTCCGCCCGCCCCAGGTAGGCCTTTTTGATAATGTCGGGTCTGTCGCGCAGCAGGGGAATGGCCTTGTCAAAATAGTCACTGGCCCTTTGGAGTTCCTTTTTCTTATTGGCTACCAGCCCCAGGTTTACCGCATAGAATCCAATCTTGGTGGAGTCGGCATTTTCGGTGGCAATGGCATGGGCCCGGGTAAAGTATTCCTCTGCCTGGTCTATTTTGTCTTCCTTTAGATAGAGGATGGCAATGTTGTTGAGCACGATCATCTCATAGCTGGGGCCCAGTTCCTTGATGGCAATGGTATAGGCTTCCAGATAGTTGTCAAGGGCTTCGCCCTGGTCGAGTAAGGCATAGTAGTTTGCACCTATATTGTTCAAGGCCAAAAACCGCTGTTTGTGCCAATTGTTTTCGCGCGCCATGGCCCGGGCCCGCACCAACAGCTCGAGCGACTGCACATGGTCTCCTTCCTGCATCAGCCTAACCCCCCTTACGATGATACTGTCGCACATGGCCTTTGGTGACTGCTGTGCCTGAAGGGCAAAGGCAAGCACAAGGATTGCCAGAAGGATATTTTTTCTTGGGGCCATGGGCGCGGTTGCTGTTTTGGGTACAAATGACACCAAAAATAATGAAAAGTTCAATAGGGATTTTCCGCATAAGCGAGGATAAAGTGCCAGATTAGGAACCCCCTTTGAGCCCTATATTTACTCTCGATACAATCCTGATAGCTATCGGGATCACTCGACCTGGCAATATCCTTCGGTTACGCTCGGGAAGGGGGGGGGCAGTGATGTTGTGTGGGCCGAGGGTATTTTTTGGCATAAAAAAACCGGCCAATTTTTATTATAGGTTATCGTTTTTTGAATAATAAAAAAAGGTCGGTTTTGGGAAGATGTCAACTGGCTGTCTCGAGAATGGAGAGCGAGTTGAATTCTCCTTCGGTCAATGGGTATTGTATTCCGTTGATTTCCTGGAAAAACTGGATGGCCAGAAAATAAAGGGAAATGCCCGAGCCCGATGGGGTTCCTGCCGGGGTGAGGGTAACCGGGGTGGCTACCATATTGAGCGGCAGGTTTGTTATGGGGCTTTCCATGGCATCAAAATCGCCAGTGGCAAAATCGATGTTCAGGAAGGCCGCCATCAAACTTACATGGGAGGCTGCCGCGGGGTACTGCAGGTTTTTTGCAGGGATGAGATTGGGGATTGCAATCTCGCCCGTGGCGGTGCTTACCGTGTAGGGAGCATTAAGAATAGTGTGGACGGGTGCATCCCCGTTAAAGTCGAACCCTTTGAGGGAACGCAGTCCGTCGGGAGTCTGTATGCCTATTTCCACCCTGCGTTGTCCGCGGGGGGAAGTAGCGTCCCTATTCTTAATTTCGGTCATAGCCTTGGTCATTCTTGGCACCAAGGAACTGTCTTTGGCCGTGAGGGTCATTTCCGCCCCGGCTTTGCGCAAATACTTGCCGCAGGTGGCACAATGGCCAAATTCGGACATGTTTTCACGGGTTCGAGCAAATTTTGCTTCGTTCAGGATACGGTCTTTGTCCACACCGCCCTTCATGCGGACTGCGTATCCTTTTTTCAATTTATAAAAATTGATGTCCTCAAGGGAGCCAACAATTTTTAATGGGCCTTTTTGTTTAGGCATAGGACAAGAGTACGAACCTTTTGGAAAGCCCGCAAATACTGGCTTCTTACAAAGAATGTTTTGTTTTTATCTCGATATTTTTCCTGTTTTTTATTGTTTGGGGGAACTATTTTTCAAATCCGATATTAAGAAGGAAATTCCACTTGTGC
>CAYSLM010000142.1:0-5295 GCA_964431895.1 uncultured Aequorivita sp. | reverse complement strand
TCGGTGATTGATAACGTTGGGTTAGGCCTTACAGGCCAGTGGCGCGATGCCGCGCGTCGGCCACGCTCTTGGTTATGGAAAGATCCAAGGGCCGCACATTGGTTGGGTGGTGGTCCTCGCCATAGTTGATCGTTCCTTCGGCATCGGTCCTGTATATCTTGCTATGGTAAAGTTTGTAGTATTTTCCGTTTGATTCCACCACGTTTTTGCCGTGGTCAAATTTTGACGACATGAAGGCGTGCAGGCCATCGTCCCAAATAATCACTGGTAGCGGGAAGCCGTAGTGGTGCTCTTCGCCCGTCTGCTCGTCGGTATAGGCAAAGAGGTTAAAATAATGGGAGTCTAGCAAGTGGTGGTTTATAAATTCCTTTATCTCCTGCTTTTGGGTTTTATCGCCCTCGGTGCCCGGGGCTACTTCCTTGACGTCCATTCCGTGCTGGGCTTTTGCCGAAAATGAACCCAGGAACAATAAAATTGAAAAAATTCTGACCAATGTTTTTCTTTGCATCTTTGAACAAATTACGGTGTCCGTAAAATCGGTGCAAAAATACATTTCTTTCTGAGAAACAAAAAACTATTTCATGGGTTTTTTTTCGAAGGGAAAAAGCGTTAAAACTATTGATTATTAAGCTGTTTTGAAAGGAACGCCACCTCCAAAATCAAACAGCTTGCATAAGGCACGAAAAAAGCCGCAAACTCTGAAGTGGCCATAAGACCGTCCCGCTGGTAGGCCGGATAGAATACCAGGAAAAAAACCAGGAACTTCACGCCACTTCCGCCCAAAAACATAAACCCGGTATGGGCAGATTTTTTGTTGAATTTTGATTGGATAAAAAGCAATATGCCAGCAGCCATCACATAATTGAGGGTATAGGAAAGCAGGATTTTATCGGCAAAAAGCGGCATCTGCATTTGATGGAGCAGCAGCAGATGTACGGCCAGCACCACGGCCAAAACCACAAGCAAAATGCCCAAAAACGAAAAGGTACTCTTTTTCATCAATACCTACGAGTTTAGCTTATTGGTCTGTTTGATCACCAAAAAAAGCGAGGCGCCTACGCCTACCAAGGTACAGATGATAAGAAAGGTCTTGCCCCCGTCTGAATACTTGCCATCGAGCCACTGGCCCAATTTAACAAATAAATAAATAATGACACCCATCTGGATACCAATACCTGAGAGAATGGCCCAGCGTTTAAGTCCATTATTTTTCTTGTCGGCCATTTGTGGGCTGTTTTCAGTTATCTTGATCGGTTTCTACCACTGCCTTTTTCGCGCGCTGTTGCCGATCGTATGGATTGGGTTTTGACTGGCCGCTGTTTGGGGTGTGGGAAGTATTGTTAGTCGCGCCGCCCTGCATCACGCAGGAGGCGTTTAAGGTGGCTCCAGGCTCCACGGCCAGCTTGCCAACGGTGACATCGCCATCTATGACGGCGGTGGAGCGCAGCGATAAGGTTCCCGAAATGAGCAGGGTGCCTTCAAACTTTCCCTCAATATCGGCGTTTTCGCAGGTAAGGGTGCCTTTTATTACGCCCGATTTCCCAAGGACCACCTTGGAGGGAGTCTTTACATTGCCCTCTATGGTTCCGTCTATTCTGAAAAACCCGGTAGAAGAAATATCACCCTTTAGTTGGGTACCCTCGTTGATCCTGTTTTGGGCTGAGCCAGGTTCGGACTTAATTTTCTTTTCTTTTTTATCTGAAAACATGATTAGGGGGAGTTTTGGGATTAATTCTATTGCTCGGTTATGGGCTTATCTGAACCTTGGCTTAGGTATGCATCCAAATTTTTATGGATCTGTACCGTCTTATAATTCTGTGTGGCAATTTCAAAGAAAGGATGTTTCACCTTGTAATTTTTGTTTTCTTTGAGCAGCTCGCCCAGGCCACGGGCGCCCATTTTGGTGTTTAGGCCATGTACCAAGACCAATCTAGTATTGGGGTCATAATAATCCAAGGAAACTTCCATATTGATGTAATGAAGGTCGGCAATGGCCTTTTCAAGGGTTTCCTTTAGTTTTTGGGCGGCTTCCAGCTCTTCTTTCGGGAATTGGTAAACCAGTTTCCAGCTTTCACTCTCATTGTCTGGTACAAAGTCGGTAGAGGCCATGGTGGGCAGCACATTGCTATATATGAGCTGGGCCTGTTTCCCTTCTTCGGTGCTGGGATAGTTCAAAGCTACAAAATTCAATGCTTTTTTGTAGGCTTCAAAACCCTGTTGGCGGCCAATGGCGGTGGCCTTGAGCAGCTCCAGTTTGGGCACGATATCGTTGCCGTTGTAGATTGCCATATAATCGTCGGCTTTCTGGATCACTTCGGCGTAGTGGGCTGCCTCAAACTCCTTGTACAGTTGCTTGTATTTGTACTCTGGGCTAGATTCATCGGTGGGCAATTGGGAGTTTGGGTTGCGCAAAATTTCGGCATAGCGCGTGTCGGCGTAATTGGTGAGAATGTCATTCTTATATTGATCGGCCTTTGCCGGATTGTCAAGAATTTCATAAATCTTCACCAAATTGTATTCTGCCGGTACCACCAATCGCTCTTCGGGATTGTAGGTAAGCAATTTTTCCAATCTTTGGGCTGCCAGCGGATATTCCTTAAATTTCTCCTTATAGATCAAGCCCAACTGGTAATAGGCAAAGTTTCTGTCCTTGGCCAGGCTGTCTATCACTTTTTGGTCTGTGGGTATCTTGGCTATATAGGTTTCGGGCCTGTACAGTTCATTCTGGGCAATGGGGGTGACGGCGGCCACTTCATCGGAATCGTCAATAAGGGAGGTCTGCTTGCTGGAGAGCCTCCAGTTATCCTCCAATTTTCGGTCGCCCCAAATTTTTCTGAATTCGCCTTTGCCATAAGCAACGGTACTGGTGTTATAAAAATAAAACGTGCTTCCCTTGTTTGGGCCCGAGGCGGTTTGGCCCTTTTCGTAAAATTCCTTATTGGCAATTTGCTGCTCCACCTTTACGGCGGCAAGGGAATCCTTGATGGCCTGCTCCTTCAATTTCGCGGTATAATCGGTAAAGAAAGCGAGCTGTTCTGCCGCGCTCATTTTGGTGAGTTTCAGGATGCTGTCATTTACTGCGGCTATGTCTTCATACTTGATGACGTCGTCGAGGTTTTCGCGTTTTTTCTTCACCCTACGCCACTGACGGCTGTTTTCGGTAAGAAAGGTAAGGGTGCTGTCATAATATGCCCCTGCATTTTTATATTCGGCGTGGTCAAAATTGATCTCGGCAAGGGTCTGATAGTTTACCGACTGCAAGATGCGGTCCTGCCTAAAGGCCTTAATAGACTTGTTGTAATACTCTACGGCGGTTTCAATACTGTCTATATTGCGGTAATAATCGCCAAACTGGTTATATATCTTATCGAGGTAGGGGCGATTTTCGCGATTTTTCTCGAGGTCGTGGAGCAGTTCCAAGAAGGCGGTACGGTCTCCTTCTTTATAATCAAAGTTTTTTCCTTTTTCCAAATAGGCATTGATGAGATAGGCCCTGGAGGTTTTTCGGTTCATGTCGATAACCTCATCAAAGGCCAGGTTGGCACTGTCTTTTTCGCCCAAGCGGTTGTACAATTGGCCCTTGATAAAGATATACCTACCCTTTAGCTCCTTGTCGCCCACGTTTTCGGCTGCCATTTTAATGTATTCAAGGGCGGGCTGCAAGGAATCGAGATTGATAAAGGCCTGGGCCATCATGGCGGCCCCGTCTGCAATTTCATCCTCGTCCAGGTCGGCGGTTTCAAACATACGCTGGAGGTTTTCTATGGCATATTCCTCATTCTTTAAACGGATGTTGGTCTTTGCCTTCCAGATCTTGGCGTTGTCAATATTGTTGCTGGTGGGGTAGCGGTCAAGTATAAAGTTGAAAGCATCGAGCGCGGGAATGAAGCGGCCGTCATAATAGCGTGCCTTGCCCAAGAGCATATACGCCTCATCAATCTGCGGGTTGTGCTCTTTGCCGTTGATGTACATGGAGTGTTTCTGGATGGCCTTGGCCGCCTTTTCCTCGGCGCGGTTAAAGCCGGCGGCGCCACCGTTGCCCTTGGCGGCACCGGGAGCCTTGGTCTCGGCCTCCTCCACTTCAATGCGCTCTACGGGCAATATTTCCCAGAAATTATCCCGAAACCCATAAGCCAGTTGCTCCTTGGCCTCGTCAAAGGCCAGGTTTCCGTTGTACAAGGTGTTGTATTCGGTGGTAACCGCGTGGACGTTGCGGTTTAAAAAGGTATTTTTTTTGCGTGAACAGGCCGCCATAACTATGACGGCAAGAATAAATAGCGTGAGTTTATAAGTGCCCTTCAAAATGCGTTCGGTTTATATGGTATTCTAACTTAATTGGTTCTATTTTAGTATGTAGAAAAGTTAAAGAGCGGTAAAAATACGTTTCTTTTTAATATCTCCTTAACGAAACGGGCAAAAAAATAGGCTACTTTAAGAGGTTTGGGGCCGCGTTTCCTTGAATTCCTTTGTACTTTTGCACAAAAATCAAAATCGTTATGAGCGAATGCCACGCGCTTACCGTTGCCGAAGTAAAAAAAGAGACGCCCAACGCCGTTTCCATCTTGTTTGAAGTGCCCGAAAACTTAAGAGATGTCTTTGCCTTTAAGGCCGGCCAGTACATAACCATAAAGCATTCCAGCAATGGGAAGGAAATACGGCGCGCCTACTCGATATGTTCATCCCCCAAAAGTGGAAAACTCAAGGTTGCCGTAAAAAAAGTGACCCAGGGGGCCTTTTCCGAATATGCCAATACCCAACTGCAGGCGGGAACAAAATTGCAGGTGATGCCGCCCATGGGGAAATTTATACTGGAGCCCAACCTAAGGCATTATGTTGCCTTTGCCGCCGGCAGTGGAATCACCCCCGTACTTTCGCTAATAAAATGCACCTTGGAAGAAATGCCCCAGAGCACCTTCCTGTTGGTTTACGGGAACCAAAATCTGGAGGAGACCATGTTTTTTGACGAAATAAAAAACCTGGAAGCCCAGTTTCCGAAGCGGTTCCAGGCAGAATTTGTCTTTAGCCGAAAGGAGGAGGACTTTGCCCGGTTTGGGCGTATAGACCGCTCGATGGTCAATTATTTTCTTAAAAACAAGTACGCCAAGGTGCCATTTGAATCCTTTTACCTATGCGGACCCGAGGAAATGATTGATGAAGTGGCAGCCACTTTAAAGCACAACGGCATCAATTCCAAACAAATACACCACGAACTTTTCTCAACGGCCGAAAAAGGGCTTTTGGTAGAGAAACACGACGGCAACACCAGCATTACCGTTATTCTTGATGATGAAGAGG
>CAYSLM010000141.1:0-5383 GCA_964431895.1 uncultured Aequorivita sp. | reverse complement strand
AATAATTCTCTTTCTTCATTTTTTTATAACTGATTCTTTTGTTTTTTCACGTCCACCTCAATTATGAGTTTTTTTTCAAGACAGTTGAAGTCAACTATATAATTATCAATAGGATGTTGCCTCCTAAACTTATACCCCAACCTTTTACCTCGAAGTTCCTCCCAAAGTTTGGCTTCGGCTTTCGTTGGATTTTTTCGCATTTCCTTCGCCCTCTTTAACAAAGTTTCAATTATTGCGGGATTACCAGTCAATCTGTGTCCAGCTCCCCCTCCCCGGGAGGGGGTTGGGGGGAGGACCTTGAATTCAACCGTTGCCCCTTTGCTTCGCCCGATCCAATTGGTCTGCGAGTCCTTCAACGGCTGCGGCCAGTCTATTTTATCGAGTCCGTCCAGCAGGCGTTGGGCATAGGCGGTGATGCGCATGCTCCATTGTTTCATCTTTTTGCGCACAACCGGGTAGCCGCCGCGTTCGGAAACGCCGTTTACTATCTCGTCATTGGCCAAAACGGTTCCCAGTTGCGGGCACCAGTTTACTTCGGTTTCGGCCAAATAGGTCAACCTGTATTTTAAAAGAATTTCCTGCTTTTGGGTTTCTGAAAAACCCAGCCACTCGATAGCCGTAAAATGGGCAATGCCATCATCGCAGGCAGCATTGATATGGATATTGCCTTCCGAAGAAAAAATAGCGCGCAGTTCCTCAATAGAGCGGGCTTTATCGGATTCCTTATCGTACCAACTGTCAAAGAGCTGCAGGAAAATCCACTGCGTCCATTTGTAATATTCGGGGTTGCTGGTGCGCACCTCGCGGCTCCAGTCAAAGGAAAAACCTATTTTATCGAGCTGTTCGCGGTAACGGGCAATATTTTCCTCGGTGGTCTTGGCGGGATGCTGGCCCGTTTGTATGGCATACTGCTCTGCGGGCAGCCCAAAGGAATCGTATCCCATAGGGTGCAGCACGTTATAGCCCTGGTGGCGCTTGTAGCGGGCGTAGATATCACTGGCAATGTAGCCCAACGGATGCCCCACATGTAGGCCCGCGCCGGAGGGATAGGGAAACATGTCCAAAACGTAATATTTTGGTTTGTCGCTATCGTTCTCGGCTTTGAAAGTTTGGTTATTGGCCCAAAATTTCTGCCACTTTGCTTCTATCTCGTTAAAGTGATATTTGCCCATTTTCTTCTAATTCTGGTTGTAAAATGCCCGCCTTGCGGAAATAGCCGCAAATTTAAGGTTTATTGGAAGAAGTAATACCCTATCGCTTAAAAATTTGGATATAGGAGACTTTCGGAATAAAGCACCCAAAAAATAGTGCCATAAGCCAGGATATTGATGCAGATTCCGAAGAGCCTTACCTGTTTGGGCGTATAGGGCCTTACTTTGAAAAAGACAAACACATCGAGAAGCAGCCAAAGAAAAGCCGTGGCCATTAAAAGCCCCAGCACCCAATCGCCAAACCAGACCACCAGTACAAAGGCTTCAAAGAGAAGTAGTGCCGCCAACAGATATTTGGCCCTTTTGCGGCCCAAAAGTATTGCGGTAGATTTCTTTTTGGCCAAACTGTCAGATTCTATATCCATAATCTCCCCGGCCAAGTGCGCGGCAAATGCCATTATGGCCAGCACTATAAAGGTTTGCCAGGGCAGCATTGGGGTATCGTTCAAGAGAATGGATAACAGCACAACAAACACATAGCCTACCTGCATCAATATATCAAGAGGAGGTCGATCCTTAAGGCGAAAGGGCTTATAGTTGTACAAAATATTCACCACAAACATAAAGAGCACAAGTATGAAGAGATCGGTTCCACCCGCATAAAAGAAGTATGCCAGAATGGGAATATCGACTATACAGATGCGCCAGGGCAGATTTTTCTGCTCTTCCTTGGTCAATTTGGCCCCAAAGAGAAAATTGCCCTTCCGAGGGTTCAGGGAGTTGGCCTTACCATCGGTAAAATCATTCAGGCCATATACCAAAAAATTTAGGGGAAAAGTAACGAAAAACAAGCCTATCCAGAATAAGTGGTTGTCCCAAAATCTGGAATACAGGCTAAACGGAATCAAATACATCCCGATGGTTGCGAACCAAAGCCCCGGCCGCGAAACGCGCAAATACTTTAAAAAGGTCTTTATGACAAACAAGGATTTGGGACTCCAAATTTAGTCCTATTATATCAATTTCAAAACTTTAGACGTTGTTTAACACAAGATGCAAAATTACTTGTATTTTTACGCCAAAAATAAGCAGACCCTATGAGTTCCTCCTTTGAAAAATATCAAAAACGCAGGTTGATCTCCTCCTATTTTTCAGTAGTCATCAGTATTTCGCTGGTGCTCTTTCTTTTGGGACTGCTGGGGTTGTTGGTATTGAATTCAAAAAAAGTGGCCGATTACTTTAAGGAACAAATCGCCATCACCGTTTTTCTGAAGGATACGGCCAAGGAGGTAGAAATCACCCAACTGAAGCAAAGCCTGGCCCTGGCTGAATATACCAAATCTGCCACTTTCGTCTCCAAAGAAGAGGCAGCCAAGGAGCACCAGGAAACCCTGGGCGAGAATTTTATTGAATACCTGGGCGAAAACCCCCTCCAAAACAGTATTGACGTGTACATTCTGGCAGACTACGTTACGCCTGCAAAAATGGAAGAAATAACCAATGAGCTGAAAAACAAGGCTTTTGTGGATGATGTAATTTATGACAAACCCTTGATAGCCCAACTTACCGAAAACGTAAAACGCATCAGTTTTTGGATCTTGGTGGTGAGCGGTATTTTTACCTTTATTGCGGTCCTTCTCATCAACAGCAGCATTCGCCTGAGCATTTACGCCAAACGGTTTACCATAAAAACCATGCAAATGGTGGGCGCTACCAAAAAATTCATCCGCCGGCCTTTCGTTTGGAAGAGCGTGCGGCTGGGCATAGTAGGGGCCGTGGTGGCCATGGCAGGGATGGGCGTGGTGCTTTACTACCTCAACCAAAGTTTCCCGCAGCTGCAGTTGTTGGGCGACCCGGTACTTTTGGCAGTACTCTTTATATTCATATTTTTAATGGGCGTTTTGATAACCTGGGTAAGTACCTTTATCGCCACACAGCGGTTCCTGAATTTACGGACGGATGACCTGTACTATTAACTATGACCACAAAATTAAAAAAGCTGGAACCTGAAACCCGCAACTTGAAACCTGAAATTCTTTAAACCATGGGAGAGAAAAAGAGAAAAGAAGAATTTAAGCCTGAGTTTATTTTTGAAAGAAAAAACTACAAATTCATGCTCATAGGCATTGCCTTTATCGCCCTAGGGTTTATTTTAATGACCGGCGGCGGCAGCGATGACCCCAATGTTTTCAATCCCGAAATCTACAGTTGGCGGCGCATCCGCTTGGCTCCAGCCTTGGTGCTGCTGGGCTTTGCCATTGAAGTGTACGCAATTTTGTTGAAACCCGATAGCAAAGAAGAAAATTAGTGGATTATTTAGACGCCATTATTCTCGGTATCGTTCAAGGTTTTACCGAATTTTTGCCCGTTTCGTCAAGTGGCCATCTTGAAATTGGAAAAGCCATTTTGGGCGATACTTCCGTTCCGGAGGAAAGTCTGCTCTTTACCGTAATCCTCCATTTTGCCACGGCATTGAGCACCTTGGTGGTTTTCAGAAAAGACATCGTCCAGATTTTTGGCGGGCTTTTAAAATTTCAATGGAACGAGGAAACGCAATTTGCCTTCAAAATTGTCCTGTCCATGCTTCCGGCGGTAGCCATCGGCTTGCTGTTTGAAAAGGAACTGGAATCTTTCTTTGGCGGCAACCTAGGCTTTGTGGGGGCTATGCTCATTGTAACCGCCCTGCTGTTATGGTTGGCAGACCGTTCCAAAAACACCGGTAAACCTGTGTCTATAAAAGATTCCATACTGATTGGTGTTGCGCAGGCCATTGCCATGCTGCCTGGCATTTCAAGGAGCGGCGCTACCATCTCTACCTCTGTCCTTCTGGGAAACGACAAAACAAAAGCAGCCCGTTTTTCTTTCCTTATGGTGGTTCCGTTGATTTTCGGGAAGATTGCCAAGGATTTACTGAGTGGCGAGATATCAACCCACAACACCAATTTTAGCATTATGGCCGTGGGATTTGTGGCCGCATTTATTTGCGGGCTCATTGCCTGCACTTGGATGATTAGCCTGGTCAAGAAAAGCAAGCTCCGCTACTTTTCGGTGTATTGCGTCCTAATAGGCACCATAGCCATTATTTCAAGTTTTTACGTATAATGACCACTGCGGAAGATTTCAAAAAAGGCCAAGTACTCTTGATAGACAAACCTTTGGAATGGACCTCGTTCCAAGCGGTAAACAAAGTGCGTTGGCTTATCCGCAAATCTTTCGGGATAAAAAAGATAAAAGTGGGCCACGCGGGCACCCTCGATCCTTTGGCCACGGGACTTTTAATTATTTGCACAGGAAAATTCACAAAAAAAATTGACACGTTCCAAGCGCAGGAGAAGGAATACACGGGTACTTTTACACTTGGCGCCACTACGCCGAGTTACGATTTGGAAACGGAAATTGACCAAACCTTTGACATTTCAGAAATTACTTCGGAAGAAATTTACGAAGCCACAAAACAATTCATTGGTGAAATTCAACAGCAACCGCCCGTTTTTTCGGCCTTGAAAAAAGATGGAAAACGTTTGTATGAATTTGCCCGAAGTGGCGAAGAAGTTGACATTCCGCTGCGCACCGTTACCATTTCCACTTTTGAGATAACCCATATTGCCCTCCCGCGGGTAGATTTTCGTGTGGTCTGCAGCAAGGGTACCTACATCCGCTCGTTGGCCCATGATTTTGGAAAGGCCCTAAACAGCGGCGCCCATCTTTCGACTTTGCGGAGAACCCGAATTGGTGAATTTTCTGTCAAAAATGCTGTTACCATGCAGGCTTTTGAGGCTTCGCTGCCAAGTTAAATAATCTTTAATATCGGCTTAATTTGCAGCAGTTTTGTGGATTTTTGCACAAAATTTCGGTACTTGCAATCATGAATTTCAATTATTCATATAGAGCATTCCTCATAACTTCACTGCTCACGGGCAGTTTGGTGCTATTCCTTTTCAGTGTAAAACTTTCAAAAAAACAGCAAGAAAACGCCGAAGAAACTTATGACGTGGTTATGGCACCCGAAGAGTTGTTGCCCGAAGAGCTGGCCATTGCTGCTCTGGAACCCGAAAAGGTAAAGATTGAAACCAACCGCGCCTACAACGAGGCCGAGAAGTTTATTTAATCAATGGAGCAAGAGGAAGCAACAACCGAAAACACCCAGGGCAAACATCAAGAAATTAACGATACCAATTAAAATTCTAAAAACTAAACGGGCCCATGCCTCGAAAGGAATATTTACGCCGAAG
>CAYSLM010000140.1:0-5580 GCA_964431895.1 uncultured Aequorivita sp. | reverse complement strand
TGCCTCTAACGGAGCCGCAGCTGGAGATGGGTTCACTATGAAAGGAGTAAGTTTGGGAGGATTGCCGGCCGCCCAGTCCAGCCACGATCAAATCTACGAATTCCGTGGCAGGCCCAATAATGGGGATTTTGATATTCCGGTTGATGGGCCAGCCCATACAGGTTCTGGGGGAGGAAATGAAATGGCAAAAATGACATTGACAGGAAATCCTTATCCTTCTGCTCTCGATTTGAATAAAGTCTTCTATGAAGACGGCCCTTCAAATTTATTAAGCGCTGTCTATTATTACGATGAAGATCGAACAGAAATGTCTCATTATTATAGTGATAAATCTTTTGGATACGGGGTATGGGTTCCTCTTGGTGAAGATCCATACACAGGAGGAAATCCAGATCCCAATAGTTTTCCGGGAGCTTATGCTCAGGCCGCATTTTATATATGGAACGCTGCAGGCACACAAACCGGCCCGGGATCAGGAACTCCTTCAAACGACCAAAATAAACGCTTCGCGCCAATTGGTCAAGGGTTTATGTTTGTAGGGAAAGGGAGTGGAGATGTTAAAATCAAAAATTCGCATCGTATTTATATAAAGGAAGGTGCTGCTAATCATTCCGTATTTTTTAGGCCAACGGGGGGCAATGAAAACGACACTTTGGAAGAAAACAATCTCTCCGGTTCAGTCAATTCAGAGATCTCTGCCCTACCAGAGCCCGATTACCGATCGCCACAAATGCGGCTGTGGACAATTTTTGACGAAGCCTTGACACGTGATATGCTATTGGTCTTCTCCGATCAGGCTACCGATGGTTATGATAGAGGCTTTGACGGCCTGAGCCCCTTGGGAATGAAAAATGACGCCTACTTCCCCATTGGCGAGGACAGCAATAGGTTGCCCTACGTGATCAACGGGACCAACTATGATGAGAACAAGCAGATACCTATTACCTTTACCTTAAAAAACCAGATCAAATTTGAGGTCAAGGCCGTAGAGGAAATAAAAAAGCCATATACCACCGCCTATCTGTTGGACAGGCAGACCGGAAACCTGCAACAGATTTCGGGAGGTCGCAGTGCTACTTATAACCTGCCAGCCGGCAAGTATGAGGACCGTTTCTTTATCATTTTCAAAAAACCAAATCTAAGGCCCGGTAATCCCGATAACCTACTGGAAGCTGAAGTTACTTCAAATGTGGGTTTCTTCCAAAACAATCCGGTCAAGCAGTTGGAAATCCAAAATCCCGAGGGCTATAGCATCAGGTCGGTTGCAATGTATGATATGAGCGGAAAGCTGGTACTTAGCAAAAACAATCTTGGCGACAGCCATACCCTGAGTTTCTATACCGGCAATCTCAGCAACGGGGTTTACTTGGTAAAACTCACCACTGCCGATGATATCACGATAGACTATAAGGCTGTGGTGCACAATTAATAAAGATATTTACCCATGTTTCTCAAGGGAATTGAAGAATATATGATTCCTTGTATCAACAAGAAAATCTTTGGTGTAGAATGTTTGGGCTGTGGCATGCAACGTGCCACGGCCCTTCTTTTTACCGGCCATTTTGAGGCGGCCTTTAAGATATATCCAGCCATTTATACCATTGTGGTGTTGATGGCCGTGATTTTCGTCAACTTTTTTATAAAGTTTAAATATGACTATCAGATAAAGATAGCACTCATCTTTCTGAATGCCGCGGTGATGGTAGTGAGCTATTTTTATAAGATGTCGCATTTTATGTAGCAGGCGGGTTTGGCAAAAATTACCTACATTTAGGCTTCACAACCAAAAACTAAAATTATGGAACAACAAAAACTACCCAACTCAACCCTCATCCTCGTTTTCGGAATCGTCTCCATTGTAACCTGCTGCTGTTATGGCCT
Source organism: uncultured Aequorivita sp. (assembly GCA_964431895.1). Lineage (GTDB taxonomy): Bacteria > Bacteroidota > Bacteroidia > Flavobacteriales > Flavobacteriaceae > Aequorivita. The sequence continues at coordinate 3,699 of CAYSLM010000140.1, read as the reverse complement.
GGGGCTAGTCTTTGGGATCGTAGCCGTAGTAATGGCAGGCACGGCCACCAAGACCTATATGGCCAATCCCGAACTCTATACAGGTTACCAAAATGTAAAAACAGGAAAGATCTTAGCGATCATTGGTATTGTATTAAGTGCTATTTACCTGGTTTATACCATTTACCTGTTCTCTACACTAGGGATGGAAGGCATCCTGGAAATGAACCAGGGCCTGATGGACGAATACGGAATCTAACAAAATCAGTCATCAAAAGAAAAGCGGCCCTGGTATAGGGCCGCTTTTTATATCTGGTGGTTTTAAAGACTATTCAAACTCTCCCAAGGTCTTTGTAATTATCGATACACAGTCCATCAATTGTTCTTCATTCATAATCAATGGCGGTGCAAAACGAATGATATTGCCGTGGGTTGGTTTGGCCAGCAGCCCATTGTCGCGAAGCTTAAGGCAGATGTTCCAGGCCGTGTCGCTATCTTCGGAATCATTGATCACAATGGCGTTTAGAAGACCCTTGCCGCGCACCAACTTGCAAATGTTGCTATCTTTGATATATGCGTTCATTTCCTTTCGGAAAAAGGTGCCGAGCTTTTCGGCATTTTCGGCGAGTTTCTCGTCACGCACCACGCTCAAAGCCGCTATGGCAACAGCTGCAGCTACGGGATTGCCTCCAAAAGTAGAGCCGTGTGACCCTGGAGTGATAACATCCATAATCCCATCACTTGCCAATACTGCGGAAACGGGATAAGCTCCTCCGCTCATCGCCTTACCAAGAATTAGAATATCGGGCTGAACGTTTTCGTGCTGGCAGGCAAGCAGTTTTCCTGTACGCGCAATTCCCGTTTGCACTTCATCGGCTATAAAAAGCACATTGTATTTCTCACAAAGCATTTTCGCTTTTTTCAAATATCCTTCAGAAGGCACATAAACTCCCGCTTCGCCTTGAATAGGCTCTACCAAGAAACCGGCGATATTTTTATTTTTTTCCAAGACCGCCTCCAGCTGCTCGAGGTTGTCGTATTCAATTTTTATAAACCCTTTGGTATATGGGCCAAAATGCTCACGGGCAACGGGATCATTGCTAAAGGATATTATGGTGGTAGTCCTTCCGTGGAAGTTGTTTTCACATACCACTATTTGGGCTTCATTTTCATCGATTCCCTTTTTCTCATAAGCCCATTTTCTACAAATTTTAAGGGCAGTTTCAACCGCTTCTGCCCCTGTATTCATAGGAAGAAGTTTGTCAAAATTGAAAAATTCACAGGCAAACTTTTCATATTTTCCCAGCATATCATTGTAAAAAGCGCGGGATGTAAGCGTAAGCGTCTGGGCCTGTTGGGTCATGGCATCTACAATTTTTGGGTGGCAATGCCCTTGGTTTACGGCAGAGTAGGCCGAAAGGAAATCGTAGTATTTTTTTCCTTCCACATCCCACACAAATACGCCCTCGCCCCGGCTCAACACTACCGGCAGCGGGTGGTAATTGTGGGCTCCGTATTTATTTTCCAACTCGATAGCTTTTTGCGAAGCTGTTTGCTCAATAAATGACATAAAAAATGAATTAATTTGAAGTAAAAAAGAATTGATTCCTGCTTAATGGAGCGAAATCCTCCGTGGGCTGCAAATTACTAAATAAATCGCAGATTTTTTGAAGGCTTAACAGGATTTAAACCTTACAATTATGCTATTTTTGCGCCTATGGCAAGAAAAAACAAGCGGGTTATCCTGGAAAATCTTGAGGTGATTGATGCCGGAGCCAAAGGCAAGGCCGTGGCAAAGGCACCTGACGGCAGGGTGGTGTTTATAAACAACGCCGTGCCTGGCGATGTGGTGACCGTACAGACCCATAAAAAGAAAAAAGGGCTCTATGAAGGTACCGCCATAGAATTTTCAAAACGCTCGGAAAATCGTGTTACCCCTGTGTGTCCACACTTTGGCGTGTGTGGTGGCTGCAAATGGCAAAACTTGGGGTATGATCACCAACTTTTTTATAAACAGAAAGAGGTGGAGCAGAACCTGAAACGAATTGGAAAAATAGAACTGCCACCGGTAACCCCCATCCTAGGTTCGGCCAAACAGTATTTTTATAGGAACAAAATGGAGTTTTCTTTTAGTGACAATAAATGGCTCACTACCGAGCAGATAAAAAGCGGTGTAAATATTGAAAACCGCAATGCGCTTGGGTTCCATATTCCCGGGATGTGGGACAAGATTTTAGATCTCGAGGTTTGTTACCTTCAGGCCGAGCCCAGCAATGCCATTCGGGACTTTGTAAAGGCAAAGGCCGAAGAAATGGGCCTTTCCTTTTTCAACACCCGAAAACAGGAAGGTTTATTGCGTACCTTGATGGTCCGTACTTCCACCACGGGAGAGATAATGGTCCTCATCCAGTTTTTTCACGAAGATACCGAGAAGCGAAAACTGCTACTGCAAGCGGTAGCCGAGCAATTTCCGCAGCTAACTTCTTTGTTGTACGTAATCAATTCCAAAGGCAATGATACCCTCTATGACCAGGAAATAAAACTCTTTCACGGTCGCGACCATATATTTGAGGAAATGGAGGGTCTTCGGTTTAAGATAAACGCAAAATCATTTTACCAGACCAATAGTGAGCAGGCCTATGAGCTCTATAAAATAACCCGTGATTTTGCTGGACTACGGGGTGATGAGCTGGTTTATGATCTTTATACGGGCACGGGCACCATTGCACAATTTGTGGCCAAAAAGGCAAGAAAAGTGATTGGGGTTGAAGCCGTACCAGATGCCATCGCCGCCGCAAAGGCTAATGCCAACCGCAACCAGATTGACAATGTGGAATTTTATGTGGGTGATATGAAAAAAGTTTTTAATAACGAATTTGTTGAGGCTCACGGCAGGCCCGATGTGGTTATCACAGACCCACCCCGCGATGGAATGCACCCCGATGTGGTTGTGCAATTATTAAATCTGGCGGCCCCGAAAATAGTTTACGTAAGTTGCAACAGCGCCACCCAGGCCCGTGATCTTGCATTGCTTGATGCAGCCTATAAGGTCACCAAGGTGCAGCCTGTAGATATGTTTCCGCAGACGTACCATGTGGAAAATGTTGTACTTTTGGAAAAACGACAGTAACGGTTATGCTAAGAAAATTGGTTTTCTTTATATTGATCATCCTTGCCTTTAAAGGGTGTACAAAGGATGATATTTGTCCAGAAGGTACGGCGATTACCCCAAAAATGATCGTCACATTTTATGACAAGGCCAATCCACTTCTGAAAAAGAAAGTCAATCTGCTGTCAGTACTTACAGATAACCTCGATTCAACGGCGGTGGTAAAATACCAGAATACCGATTCTATCGCCATTCCGCTCAATACGGGTTCCGATACCACAAAATATCTTTTTAAGCGAAGTGTCATTTCGGGCTCAGATACCCTGGTAAACATTGACCGGGTGAGCTTTATCTATCAACGGAATGATATTTATGTAAACCGAGCCTGTGGTTTTAGAACAGAATACACCAATCTCTCTGGACAATTGGAGAACGAAGGTCCAAATAATTGGATAACACAAATAACTGTAAACAAACAATCTGTAATCCATGAAGATAGCGCCCATATTACTATGCTGCATTAGCATAATCTGCGGCACTATAAACACGGTGGCGCAAGAAAACAGAACAATTTTAGCAGATACGCTGCCCAAGGTGGAAAAATATGGACT
>CAYSLM010000139.1:0-5702 GCA_964431895.1 uncultured Aequorivita sp. | reverse complement strand
GTACCTACTGGTATTCCGGTTCTGGCGATAACGGGGGGGTACATACCAATTCGGGTGTGCAAAACTTCTGGTTCTACGTATTAAGTGAAGGCAAGAGTGGCACCAATGACAAGGGCGACAGCTATAATGTGACAGGAATCGGGATGGACAAGGCCGCGGCCATTGCCTATAGAAATCTTACGGTTTATTTAAACTCCAATTCGCAGTACAGTGATGCCCGAAATGGTGCCATCCAGGCTGCCATTGACCTTTACGGTGCCGGCAGTGCAGAGGAAATAGCAACCACAAATGCTTGGTACGCCGTGGGCGTAGGCGCTCCCTATGGTGGCGGAGGCAGTGGTGGCTACTGCAGCTCGCAGGGCAACAATGTGAATGACGAATACATAAGCCGCGTGCAGTTGAACACTATTGATAATGCTTCGGGAGCACAGAAATATTCAGATTTCACCAATATTTCCACTTCTCTTTCCGAAGGGGCTACCTATACCATTACCGTTACCCCCACCTGGACGGGAACCGTCTACAATGAAGGCTATGCCGTCTGGATTGACTATAACGGCGATGGCGATTTTGCCGATGCGGGCGAGTTGGTGTGGTCAAAGGCCGCTTCCAAAAACACTCCCAACAGCGGAAGCTTTACCGTGCCAACGGGAACGGTTGGTGGCGATACCCGAATGCGTGTTTCCATGAAATACAATGGCATTCCTACTTCCTGCGAAACTTTCAGTTATGGCGAAGTGGAAGACTATACCGTAAATCTCAGTACGGGCTCAGGTCCCGATACGCAAGCGCCAACGGCACCATCAAACCTTGTGGCATCAAATGTGGCACAAACCACTTTGACGCTTTCTTGGAACGCATCCACCGATAATGTGGGCGTTACCGGCTACGATGTTTTCCAGGGAAGCAACAACCTGGGCAGCGTTACCGGAACTTCGGCAAATATTACGGGGCTATCACCTGCAACCACCTATTCATTTAAGGTAAGGGCACACGATGCCGCTGGCAATAATTCTGGATTTAGCAATACGGTAACCGTTACCACACTTTCCAATTCGGTAAGTTATTGTAATTCCAAAGGAAACAACTCCAATTATGAATGGATTGATCTGGTCCGTTTGAACAACCTTAACAATCCGTCGGGCAATGATGGTGGTTATAAGGACAATACCAGTATGACCGCCAACCTGCCCTATGGTTCCAATACCATTAATATTAGCGCAGGCTTTTCCGGTAGTAGTTACCGCGAGTACTGGCGCATCTGGATAGATTTTGACCAAAATGGCACTTTTGATTCCAACGAATTGGTGGTAAGCGGTTCCTCACGAAGTAGCGGCACTTTGGGCGCTTCCTTCAACGTGCCTACTTCGGCACTTGCGGGGCCAACGCGCATGCGGGTTTCCATGAAATACAACAGTTATCAAGACCCATGTGAAACTTTCAGTTATGGCGAAGTGGAAGACTATACCGTAATTGTGGGAGGCAATGGTGCACAGGGCTTTACCGAAGGAGGAAACAGCCTTTCTGGCTCAGAAATGACCCTCTATCCTAACCCGGCCAAACACACCTTGAACATCGCCCTGCTTGATGCAACCGGCGAGAATTACGTAATCTATAACGTAATGGGCCAAGTGGTGGCCAAGGGTACCTTTGCGGAAAGTCTTGATGTTTCTACCCTGCAAAGCGGTGTTTATATGCTTGAAGTCAATGCCGAAGGCAACAAGCTCATAAAGCGTTTTGTAAAGGAATAATTCCTATAATAATTTAAATAAAGACGGCCCGTTCCACAGAGAAACAGGCCGTTTTTCTTTGAAAGTGTTTTTTAAAGCGGATCACCCACTTTAATGTCGCACCTATGTCCAGGCTGCCCGTGCGGCGGATTGATGCCATTGGCTGCCGAGGAGGGCATGGGAACGGATTTCTCCTTATTCAGATCGATGGTTTGTACGGGTATATTATTTGAGGCCCCACCTGCCGAATTCAAGGGTGCTCCTACGGGAATATCGCACCTGTGCCCCGGTTGGCCGTGGGCCGGGTTCATGGCCACATTGCTGCCTGTGGCGGTGTTTGAGGCTGGAGCTGCATTTTGGAGCATTTGTTTTTTTTGTTCCAAGGTAAGTTCCTGCGCTTGTTGGGTTGATGGCTGGGTCGCTGCTTTTTCATCTTTGCAGGCCACGATAATAGGTATTGAAAGCACACCGGCCATCATAAATAATTTTGGGAAGTATTTTGCTAATGCCATAAAAGGTAGATTTGAATTATAACCCGTAAAACTACCAAAAATAAATGGGATAAGCACGAGGCTTCCATTCACCCCAAAAATTCGGGTTAAACCGATACTATTTCGTTGTCGTGCAAAAGTGGCTCATTGCGAAGGCGCAATAAAATTTGTGCCACCGTCACGGTATCTTTTTCGCAATAGGTAATTATCCGGTCTATATCTTTTTCCACATAAAACACATGGCGTACCTGGCTGCCGTCAATATCATCCTTAGGGGAGGGAATGCCCAACACGTGGGCCATCAGCTTAAGGGAGGTGAAGGTTTTGTAATCGCCAAATTTCCACAGTTCCAGGGTATCCAAATGTGGGACTTCCCAAGGTTTTTTTCCGAAAAGGTCCAGTTTGAAGGGAATATCGATGCCGTTAATTATCATTCTGCGAGCAATATAAGGAAAATCGAATTCCTTTCCGTTATGCGCACAGAGCAGCTGTTGAGGCTTGTTGAAATGGTTATCCAGCAAGGCCTTGAATTCCTTCAACAGCGTAATTTCGTCGCCGTGAAAACTGGTGACCCGAAAGCTGCGCACATCGCCTTTCATTACAAAATGGCCCACCGAGATGCAGACAATCTTTCCAAACTCTGCCCATATGCCGGCACGGTCATAAAATTCCTCTGCGGAAAATTCATCCTTTCGTTGGTATTGGCTCTTGAGCTCCCAAAGCGTTTTTGAAGTGTCATCCAAGTGGTCAAAATGTTCGTGCTGCGGAACGGTCTCAATATCCAAAAACAGGATGTTTTCCAAATTGATGCGTTTTATCATAAAAAGAAGATTTCAACTGGGGAGAAGAAATTTAAAGCTACGAAAAATTATCGATTTTCCAACATCTTATAAACCTCCTCTACATAGACATAAAAGTCTGAACTAAAAGGCTTATCGATTTTTGTACCGCGCTGATGGCCCAGCCGAACGATAATGATATTATCTTCGGGAACAACTACCACATATTGCCCGAGGATTCCGCGCATCACAAAGATTTTCTTATCCATAAAATTGCTCAACCAAAATCCGTAGCCGTATTCCTGACTTTCCGCAAAACGGGGCGTGATTGATTTGGCTACGAATGCCGAGTCCAAAATTTGTTTGCCGTTCCATTGGCCGTAGTCTTTGTATAGTTTTCCAAAACGCGCAAAATCACGCGCATTGCTTCCCAGGCAGCAATAGGCCTTGACCAGTCGGTGCCGCTTATCGTCCACTTGCCATACCGCGGGATTTTCGGCACCCAAAGGTTGCCAGAAACTTTCTTCCAAATAATCCGCCAACGGTTTTTTGGTTGCTTTTTGGATTACCATGGCCAAAAGTTCGGTATTGCCACTCAAATACTTAAACCGTACTCCCGGAGTGTCCACCACCTTTAAATCAAGGATTATTTGGGCCAGATTGTCGTCGTAATAGGCGCGGGCCGTCATTCCGAACGGATTGTAGTAAGACTCGTTCCAGTTGAGGCCCGAGGCCATGGAGGCGAGGTCGCCGACGGTCATTCCGGTACCGGAATATTGAGGGTAGAAATCGCCTACCAGCTGATCGAGACTTTTTATATAACCGTCGTCAATGGCTTTTCCCAAGAGGGCCGAGGTTATGCTTTTGGCCATGGAAAACGAATTGGTCTGCGAGTTTTTTCCGTAATCTTCAAAATATTTTTCAAACCAAATGCTGTCATTTTTGATGACCAAAAAAGCGATGGTTCCAAGCGTATCGTTCATTTTTGAAAGTGCCGGGGTGGCTTCCACCGTATTGTATGCTTTGTGAAGAGGCCAGGGTTGTGGATGGGTGCTGGCAGGAATCGTTTCGGTTTCAAAAAATTCAAAATCATCAATATAGGCAGTGGTGTGGCCGTGGAGGTAAACCACCCATATCCCTTTTAAAATATAGCCGTGTCCCGAAACATACAGCCCAATTACAAGGCCAAGCAGGAGTATAAAAGCCCATTTTAGGAATTGCTTAAGTAGTTTCATCTAAAAAAGGGATTGTTGCACTACCGGGCTTTCGTGCTCCAGCAGCCATTTTTTTCGGTGAAGCCCGCCGGCATAGCCCGTAAGCGAGCCATCGCTACCAATGACCCGATGGCAGGGAATGATAATGGCAATCGGGTTTCTGCCATTGGCCGAAGCCGCGGCCCGTATGGTTTTGGGGTCGCCCAGCGCCTGGGCCATCTCTTGGTAGGTTGCGGTCTTTCCGAAGGGAATTGCCAGCAGTTTATTCCACACCCGCTTTTGGAAGGCTGTGCCCTGAGGGGAAAGTTTTAGTGAAAACTCCCTTCTTTTTCCTTCAAAATATTCCCCGAGCTGAAACACTGCCGCTTGCAATTCATCAGGAATGGTTTGGGAAATTGAAATTTCCTCTCCCTCTTCATAGGCCACTTCGCAAAGGCCTTCAGCAGCGGCTTGCAGTTTTAAAATACCGAGGGGCGAATTTATGTATGCGGTAGCCATCATTCGTCACCATCTTCAGTTGCCCTCAAATCATCATTCAATTCTATACCCATTCGTCTGGCGCGTTTTTCCCAGTTTTTTCGGGCCTGGAGCTGCATATCCTCTATGCTGTCACTCTCGTCCATAATCTCCAGCCCCAAAAGGGTTTCAATGATATCTTCCATGGTGACTACGCCGATGGTGTTGCCAAAATCATCAACTACCGAGGCAATGTGTACCCGCTCTTTGATAAAGGTCTCAAAAAGCTCAGGGATGGGCTTTTCGGCAGATACCACAAATATTTCCCGCTTTAGGTCGCTCAATAGTTTGTTGCCACGGTTCTCCACGATTTCCTCCAGCACATCGTCGCGCAGCACAAAACCGGTAATGTTGTGGGTTTTATCTTTATAAACGGGAATTCGGGAAAAGCGTAGGCTTTTGTGGTTTTTGTGGAACTCATCCAGGCTTTTGGTTTCGTCCTCCAGCGTCACTACCGTAAAGGGGGTCATCACATCCTTGGCGTGCACGCTCTTAAAAACCAGCAGATTCTTGATAACGGTGGTTTCATTTTCCTCAAACACGCCTTCTTCCTCGGCGGCATCGGTGATTGCCAGAAACTCCTCACGGCTCATGGTATTCACATGGGCCGATTTGCCCACCAGTCGAGTAATAAGCATCAACAGCCAGAGTATTCCGGTGTATTTCAGGGGAAAAATGATCAGCTTTAAAAAAATAGCGGTAAAGGGCCCCAATTTCTTCCAATAGGTGGCCCCGATTGTTTTTGGGATTATTTCGGAAACTACCAAAATCAGCAAGGTCATAATGGCCGAAACGATGCCTACGATGTTCATGCCCCAAAGCTCTACCTTATACGGCAATTTTTCGGCCTGCACTCCTACCAAAATAGCCCCCACCGTATGGGCAATGGTATTGAGCGTAAGGATGGCGATAAGCGGTTTGTCAATATCCTGTTTAAAGTTGGTAAGTATAGTGGCATAGCGCTTGCCTTCC
>CAYSLM010000138.1:0-5776 GCA_964431895.1 uncultured Aequorivita sp. | reverse complement strand
CTCAACCAATTTCATGATCTCGGCCAGGGCGTGGGCATCGGCCTGGGTCAGGTTTTTCGATTCCAATAGCAGTTCCAGCTTGTTGTTGATGATGGCCAAGGGCGTTTGCAGCTCATGCGAGGCATTTTCGGTAAACTGTTTTTGCGATTCAAAAGCTTCCTTTGAATGGCTTATCAGCGCATTGGCCGCCTGTTGCAGTTCCATAAACTCACTGGTACGCGTTTTCACGGCAATGGGGGTTTGATCTTTTTCAAGCCGATATTTGCGCAGCCGGCCCACTATTTCGTGAAACGGATTCCATATTCGGCGTAAAATGATGTTGTTTATTATGATGACGCTTCCCACAAGAATGATAAACAGCCAGACCACGCTCCAGAAGGCATCTTCAATCAAATCGTCTTCCTCGACCAGGGAAGAGATTATTTTTATCCGGTAAAATTTGTCTTGAAACTGGAAGGCCGAATGCAGGATGCGCACGGGCTCCATATCGTTCTCGTTTTGCCGGTACATCAGTGTGTCCTTGTACACATCTTTGGTCTGCAGGGCCGTCGTTTTTGAAACGGGGTGGATCTCAAAATTGTTTCCGCCAAATTCCCGTTGCTGCAATAGGGTAGAGTCGGTAGCTACTTTTTGGATAAGCAGCAGTTTGTTGTTTTCCAGGCCGTCATCTATACTGTCGCGTATTTCATCTTTCAGGTTTATGTAAAAGATCACCGCCCATATTCCTATGATAAAGAAAAAAAGCACCGAAAGGTAGAGCAACGAGCGGTTGAGGAGTTTCATGATTGGGTCAATTTATAGCCTACGCCGTATATTGATTCAATGGCAAGGGTAGCTTGGGCATCCTGCAGTTTTTTGCGCAGGTTTTTGATTTGGTAATAAATAAAATCGAAATTATCGGCCTGGTCTATATGGTCGCCCCATACGTATTCGGCCAGAGCTGTCTTGGTGATAAGTCGATTCTTGTTCAGCAGAAAATAGTTGAGAATGTCAAACTCCTTGCGGTTTAGGTGAACGTTTTGGCCACTTATGGTGAGAGTGCGGGCATCCAAATCGAGGGTGACATTGCCAAGGTCGATGGTGTTTTTGCCGTCGAGGGACTTTCGGCGCAGTACGGCCTTTATGCGGGCGTGGAGCTCGGCTATATGAAAAGGCTTTGTCAGGTAGTCATCGGCCCCCAGATCTAACCCTTCCAGCTTGTCGTCGAGCGAATCCTTTGCCGAAATAATGATTACATTGCCCGATTTTCCCAATGATTTCAATTTGGAGAGCAGGCGCAGCCCATTGCCATCGGGCAGCATAATGTCGAGCAGGATGCAGTCATAGTCATACAGCATGGTTTTTTCGGTTGCAATGGCAATGCTTTCGGCCGTTTCTACCAGGTATTGTTCCTTTTCGAGAGAAGCCACCAGGGTTTCCCTTAAATCTTTTTCGTCTTCTATAACCAGGATTTTCATCGCCATAAAAATATCAATTAAGTTGGGAAAGAATTGGGAATAAACGGAAATCTGGTTTGGGAAAAATGTGAGTTCGAAATGGTCAAAGGCAAAATATTTCCAAAAAACAGTATCTTCGGAAGAAAAAATTCCGGGGCCCCCAATTGTTTTTGCCCAGGCAACGAACTGCTGGCAACCGGCCATGGTCTCCATAAAAAACCGTAGTTTTATCTGAAGAAAGCAGAAGAATGCGAAAACTTTTCAAAAATACACTCATATTATTGTTGCCAATTTGTTTTGGAATTTTGGCGGCCTGCGATGAAAAAGAAAAAGTACAGCCGTATCACCCCATGCATTGGGAAGACCACTATGTGCAAAAACCCGCAACCGATTCATTGCAAACCGGCAAGACCTATCTGAGTATTTACTCGCACATTTACAGTTATTCTCTGGAAAAAGTGCACAACCTCACCGCCATGGTAAGCCTGCGGAACGTGAGCGAGACTGACACGGTCTATATCTACAAAGCCAACTATTACAATACCAGCGGGGAGTTTATACGGCAATATTTTGCCAGACCCATTTACCTGAAGCCTCTGGAGACCGTTGAAATCGTGATAAACGAAACCGACGAGCACGGCGGCAGCGGGGCCAATTTTATTTTTGAATGGGCCGCACCGCCCCAGGCGCCCCAACCCTTTTTTGAGGCCATTATGACCACCCTTCGCGACTCCCACGGCCTTAGTTTTACCACCCAGGGCATCCGTATTGAGTAAAGGGAAATCCTTTTTTCGGAAAAGGTTTTTTTCACTTTTCATATTTATCAGCCCGGATAATGGGAAGTGATGGCGCAGCTTAGTTTTCAGAAAATCCCCAAAGGATACTTGCCGATTCTTTTTGTTATTTTTGAAGAAAAAAGCTATTCAATGAAAATTGTACTCTCGCCTGCCAAGACCCTCGATTTTGAATCAAAACTTCCCACGCCCCGCCACACCCAGCCCATGTTTCTGGAAAGGGCCGAAATGATAAACGCCAAATTGGAGCGGAAGAGCAAAAAAGCACTCGTTGAATTGATGGATATAAGCCAAAACCTGGCTGAGGTCAACTATCAGCGTTACAAAGAATTCCACACTCCATTTACCAAACAAAATGCCCGTCCCGCCATCTATGCCTTTGCCGGCGATGTCTATACCGGGCTCGATGCTTATTCCATTGCTACTGAAAAGTTGGACCGGCTTCAGGATAGCCTGCGCATTCTTTCGGGTATGTACGGCCTGCTCCGGCCCTTGGACCTCATACAGCCCTACCGGCTGGAAATGGGCACCAAACTTTCGGTCAACCGGAAGAAGAATCTTTATGCCCTTTGGAAGAACGATATTACCGAAGCCTTAAACCGTGAATTGAAAAACGGAGAACTGTTCCTAAATCTTGCCAGCGTGGAATACTTTAAGGCCATAGATGAAAAGAAGCTGAAGGTGCCCGTTATTTCACCGGTCTTCAAGGATTTTAAAAATGGAAAGCTGAAGATAATCTCCTTCTTTGCCAAAAAGGCGCGCGGCAGTATGGCCCGTTTCGCCATTGATCACAATATTTCTGACCTCGATGGGGTAAAAGCGTTTGACTATGACGGATATTTATACAGCGATGAATACACCGAAAAACAGAATGAACCAGTCTTTATCCGATAGATCCGAAGTCGAGAATCTGAAATTGGAAATCGTTTTTCAGAATTCCACAACCAAAAACCATTATTCAGTATTCAGAAATCACTAATCGAAAATCCTTAATCAAAAAACCTCCATCAGAAATCGTTAATCAATTTGTTCCACCACCGTCATCCATACCCGCCATTTATTCCTTCCACCGCCACCAAGTTGATCGTGGGTACCCTGCCGCCACCGCGGTTTACCACAGGCGATTTAAAGGAAGGCGACGTTGATTTCTGCTACGGCAGCCGCGACGGGCAACTGTGGGTCATTCTCGACAAGATATTCGGCTTAGACCTAAAATTCGAGACCACCCAAGAGGCCAGAGACCAGCGCGAAAGATTCCTGATAAAGCAGGGTATTGGCATTTGCGATATGGTGGCTTCGGCCCGGCGCCAGAAGATTGATGCGTCTGATATTGGAATGCAGGAGGTAGAGCTGCGGGACCTGGTGGCCATTCTCCGGAAGCACCCTAAAATAGATACACTTCTTTTTACGGGCGGAAATAGCAAAAATGGGCCGGAATATTTCTTCAGAAGAAACCTCAAAGAATATGGCTTAGCCCTCAAAGTTGTCTCCAATAAAATCCCGCGCGTGCATACCTTTCAAATGCCCAATGGGGGAAGATGGGTGCGTACCGTTTCGCTTATAGCCCCTTCTGGGGCGGCCAATAGGGCCGTGGGCAGCCTGTTGGCCTATAAAAAAATGAAGGCCCAATTTCCTGAAAAGACCACCATAGATTTTAGGGTAGCGCTTTACCGGCCATTTTTCAAAGAGTGATATCCAAAGGTTTATGCTCTCAAGTGGCCTTTTTCTGCATAGGATCCCTTCCGCCGCGATCCTTTTAAAATATTTATCCCCAACTGCTGAAATTTAAATTGACTTTATAAAAGCCTATAAAACAATATATTAATTTGGTGCAACTCTTGGAAAGACCCTTGTTTTTGCGGGTTTTTGGTCACCTGCGTTTGAGGATTATTTGTGGTTTAAGATAATTTAAAGTATTTTTAGCTAAATATTAACAATCAATTTTAAATTTATGAATCTATGAAAAAAATTACCTTATTGACCTTACTGGCATTGTTCCTGACATCCTTTGGGTGGCAGGCCAATGCGCAATATTGCGCTTCCTCCGGTGGAAGCCAGACTTGGGAAAACATTTCGAATGTAACCTATGCGGGAATTAATAATACAACCTCCACGCATAATGGTTATAATGACTTTACTGCACAAGTGGCCAATGTCACTGTGGGGGGCACCGATCAAATTTCGGTGGGTATCAACGCAGATTCAGGCGAATATCTGTATGCTTTTATTGACTGGAACCAAAACGATGTGCTTGATGATTCAGGGGAAGTCTATACCCTTGCCACTTCCACATCCAGTGATGGACCCCACACATTAAGCATTACTGTTCCGTCCGGAGCTGCTCTTGGGAATACCAGGATGCGGGTTAAACTTCAATGGAATGGTTCAACACCAGATCCTTGTGGGTCATTTTCCTATGGTGAAGTGGAAGATTACACGGTTAATGTAGCCAGTGGAGGGGGAGGCGTTGGCGATCCACCAGTGATAGCCTGTCCTGCACCCATTACCGCAAACAATGACCCCGGAACATGTGGGGCTATCATAAACTTTGCCGGGGTTGCCTTTGATACCGAGGACGGAAACATTTCAAACCAAATTGTATCAACACCCCCAAGCGGAAGTGTATTCCCCGTGGGAAGCACCACTGTTGAAATGAGCGTTACCGATAGCGATGGCAATACATCTACTTGCCAATTTGACGTTACGGTGGTTGACAACGAGAACCCTGTGGCTGTATGCCAAGACCTTACCGTTGACCTTGATCCCGTAACCGGAATGGCCACCGTGGCCCCTGCCGATGTGGACAACGGATCAACCGACAACTGCGGCATTGCCTCCATGAGCCTCGACGTATCGTCCTTTGATTGCTCAATGACCGGTGCCAATACCGTAACCCTTACCGTTACTGATAATGCCGGCAACTCATCTACATGTACTGCAACAGTAACCGTGCAGGACGTTACCGCTCCAGACATAGCCTGTATAGGCGGAGTGGCTACCGTGAGTGCTTCTGAAGATTTTGAGGGCAGCTCCCTTCCTTCCGGATGGACTACCGAAATTGTTTCAGGTACCCAAGATTGGACCTTTGGTAGTGGCGATATGCCAACAGGAGGTGACTTCCCGACCAATGCCGCCATCTTTGACGATGATGCAGCCGGTTCGGGCCCAGCCAATATAGCACGTCTTATTTCCCCCGTATATGATTTGAGCGGCTCTACAATTGCTGAATTATCATTCGATTATGCACTGCAGGACTTTGTAGGCTCCGGATTGTTGCGCGCTGAGGTATGGGACGGTTCTGCCTGGCAAGAAGTTTTCTTAGCCGATGATGGCGACTTTGACCCAATGAATACAGGAATTATCGATGTGGTGGCTTATGCCAACGCCGCTTTCCAGGTACGCTTTACCTATGACGATGAGGATGGCGGTTGGAACTGGGGTGCCGGTGTTGACAATTTCCTATTGGATTACGAGATTTCTGCCGGCGGCGGCCTCGACGTCTTTCTTGACGCCAACGGTGTAGCCACGGTAGACCCTTCTGACCTG
>CAYSLM010000137.1:0-5785 GCA_964431895.1 uncultured Aequorivita sp. | reverse complement strand
GCTTCGGCTCCGTTAGAGGCATTGATACGAATATAATTGCTTTCAGCCTCAGTACCTGGATTTGGGTGGGTATACATCCATCTTCTTGAAATGGTTAGTTGTGGATTCGTAAATCCATCCCGAGAGCCAATATGTGCCACCTTTTGGGCACTTGTACCTATTGCCGGAAAAAGGTTAGTGTCTTCATACATCGCATCTAGACCGAATGGACTATTGCCTGGTTGATAAATGGTAGAACCATCAACGGATGTAGGATTCCCCACGGGCGAGCACCAATAATAATAAGCCCAGGCATTTGTAACCGGCGAGTTCTGTTGTACCGAAAGTTGGCCGTCGCCTCTGTTGGTGGAGGTGGTTCCGCCCTGTATCAATTGGGCATCATTGCGCAGGTAGATACTGGCCTCCCTATCGTTGGCGTTGCCATTGCGTTGCAGGTTGATGTAGTCCTCCACGTATATTATCTCGTCATTTACATAGACAAATGAATCCTCGTTGGAAGCGGTTGGCTTTACGGTCAATTGTGCCGAAATGGGGAGCGCGCTAAAAATTAAAGTTGAAAGTAGTAGTAGGTGTTTCATACTTTTAGGTTTTTTAAAACTTTGCAACGGGGCAATAAAGCTTTAATTGGAGGTTAAATTTAAAAATTATATTTAATATATTGTAAATGCGAATCCAAATTACGTAAAATTTTCGGTGTTAGGCATTTATATAAGACAAAATGTATGGTTTCAAACCAATAAAAAATCAATTTCTCCATGAAAAGCGGTGACAGGGTTTCGGTACTTGATGATAACATTTCGGGCGTGGTACACGCCATAAACGGCAATGTGGTGACTCTGGTGACTGCTGACGGATTTGAATTGGATTTCCAAAAAGAGGAGCTCATCGTGATAGATGGCAGCATTTCCAAAAAGGAATTGGCGCAGATGGATATGAAGTCCGTGCTATCGGAAAAACAACAGGGTAAAAAACGCAAGTCGTCGCGCACTAAGCCCAAGGAGCGCAGTCTGCCGCCCATGGTGGTTGACCTGCATATTGAGCAATTGGTGCCCAGCAAACGTGGGCTGGACAATTATGATATCTTGACCATCCAACTCGATACGGCCAAGAGGCAACTGGAGTTTGCCATTTCCAAACGCATCCAAAAAATTGTTTTTATTCACGGGGTGGGGGAAGGCGTGCTGCGTACCGAACTGGAATATTTGCTCAACCGCTATGACAACCTGAAGTTTTACGATGCCGATTACCAAAAATACGGTCGCGGGGCCACCGAAGTATATATTTTCCAAAACCCCAAATAAGCCATCGGCGTTCCTCGGCGTATTAAAATTCGGGGGTCACTGTTATGTCCACAACCTGTACATTTTCCAGAATGCCCATATCCAGGGTCTCGATGACGATTTCTTCCGCCCCGTTTATCAACACAAGGTCCCTAAGCACAACTTTAACGCTTTTGGTGATTTTATAGGTATGCTCTCGATATTGAACAATACCATAGTCTACAGCCACGGCGGGGTTTAGGTAGTCTCCCCCAACGCTTGGGTCGGTGATGTCGTTGCGGGGGTCAAGGTCGCCATTTTTGTCTTCATTTCGTGTGAGTATGCCGTCGCCATCATCGTCTGGGTCTAGATAATCGGGGATGCCGTCGCCATCGGTATCGAGCGGATTGGTAAACGGATCGTCATCGCCATCACTGTTTTCTGTGTCAAGTTCCAGGGCCGTGGGCACGTTGTCGCCATCATCGTCCACATCATAAAGGTCCGGTAGGCCATCGCCGTCGGTGTCGCCGTCAAATTCTTTTTCCTTGGGGACGCCGTCGTTGTCGTCATATTCAAAAATCGTGGTCACTTCAACCGTACCCGACGAGGCCAGATAATCAACGGTAACCTTTGGCGAGGTGGGCGGAATGCTGCTGCAAAAATAGTCATTGCCCAGAGCGCCGTCATAGGAGCGATAGTTTACGAAATTGGTGGTTCCGTTCAGAGAATAGGTTTTGGTGCCAGCTGTTTTATAAAGGCTATCTGTGGTACCCAATTTTAAGGAAAGACTTTCAAGAGCCTCAGGATTTACCTTATAAAAAACATAATTGCCCACCTCGCCGCAACTTTTTAGTTGGGCATTGTCAAAATTGAAGCTTGTTACAATAATATCCCCATCATCACAGCCGGAAAAAAAGATGGAAAAGCAGCAAAGCAGAGAATAAAATCGAATCCTGATCATTTTGGCGCACATTTATAGCGTAGCTGAATGCAAAGTAACACATTTCTTTTTAACCGTAAGCCGGTGAAAAGTCATTTAATATGTATTTTTGCCAACCGAAAATGGACTAAAGCACCCGGTTTTACCATAAAAATTTTGCTAAATGAAGAAAGTATATTTTGACAGTGCCGCTACCACCAAACCTAGGGACGAAGTGGTTCATTGCATTACTGAAGTTTTAAAAACCGAATACGGAAACCCCTCATCCACCCATTCTTACGGAAGATCATCTAAATCATTGCTTGAGAACGCCCGAAAAGAAATTGCCAAGTTGCTGAACGTTTCAGCCGGGGAAATAATTTTTACTTCCGGCGGTACCGAGGCCGACAATCTCATTTTAATAAGTGCCGTTCGCGATCTGGGTGTGAAACGCATAATCTCAAGCCGAATCGAGCATCATGCCGTACTGCATACTTTGGAATGGCTTCAAAAGGAATACGGCATTGGGGTAGAATTTGTTAACCTGAATTTCTGTGGGGAAGTTGATTTTGAACATTTGGAAAGCTTACTTTCAGCTTCAAATGAAAAAACGCTGGTAAGCCTCATGCATGTCAACAATGAAATCGGGAACCTTCTCGATTTAAAAAGGACCGCCCTGCTGTGCAAACAGTATAAAGCACTTTTCCATAGCGATACAGTACAGTCTGTAGGACATTTTGAACTCGATTTTTCCGAAATTCCCATCGATTTTGCCGCTGCGGCCGCCCATAAGTTCCACGGCCCCAAAGGTGCTGGATTTGCCTTTGTAAGAAAAAATTCTGGTCTAAAACCCTTAATACACGGTGGCGAACAGGAGCGTGGGCTGCGTGCCGGAACCCAAGCCGTATATGCCATTGCCGGAATGGCGGAGGCACTAAAGCTGTCTTACCAAAAGCTGGATAAAGAAAGAGATTACATTAGCCACTTGAAAGCGTATTTTAAGGAACAATTGGTCCAGGCCATTCCCGGCGTTAAGTTCAACGGCAACTGTGGCAAGCTGGAACAGAGCACTTATACACTTTTGAACGTTTGCCTTCCGCTCTCTGCCGAAAAGGCTATGTTGCTGCTCTTTCAATTGGACTTAAAGGGAATTGCCTGCTCCAAGGGAAGCGCCTGCCAGAGTGGGAGCGAAGGGGGCTCGCATGTGCTGAACGAAATTCTTTCCGATGAAGACCTCGGCAAGCCATCCATCCGGTTCTCCTTTTCCAGTTTCAACAAAAAGGAAGAAGTGGATTATGTAGTGGCCGTTTTGAAGGAATTCATATACGACCAAACCTCAGAGATTATTGGGGGAGACTGATTTCCTTCATTAAAATTTGGCCGTCAACCGCACATTGAAAACCCTGGGAGTCAAATAATTGGGGATGGCATATTGTACCTTGGTATAAACATCCCGTACAAAGGTGTTGGTAATGGAGTTCTGCACGTCAAAAATGTTGAAAATCTCCGCGCCTATGCTCAGTTCCTCAAATGGCTTCAACCAGCCGCGATCCCTTTGTTTCGTGTCATCAACAATCACATAGCTCACGCCCAGATCGGCCCGTTTGTAATCGGGCAGGCGGGTTTGGTACTTATAGGGGTCGGCATAACTGGGCGATCCGCCAGGCAGGCCTGTATTGTAGGTTAAATTGAGATACATTTTTAGGGAGGGGATCACCTTTACGTAATCCTGAAAGAGCATTCCGAATTTCAGGCGTTGGTCTGTTGGCCGAAAGATGTAGCCGCGATCATTGATGTTTTCCTCGGTTTTGAGGTAGCCGAAGCTCAACCAACTTTCGGTTCCGGGTACAAATTCCCCGGCAAGCCGAAGATCGAGGCCATAAGCATAGGCCACGGCATTGTTGGTGGCGCGATAGCGGATGCGGACATTCTCAAGAGTGTACGGGTTCACATCGGTGAGGTGCTTGTAGTACAATTCTGAATTGAGCCTAAAGGCGCGGTCCCACATTTTAAAGCTATAATCGTTGCCAAAAACTATATGCACAGACTTTTGCGCCTTGACCCCAAGCCTTACCACGCCCAGAGAATCTCGTAACTCTCTGTAAAACGGCGGTTGTTGGTACACCCCGCCCGACAGCCTAAAGAGCATATCCATCTCCCAATCGGGCTTGAGAGCCACCTGCACCCGCGGACTTATAATAGTCTGGGTAGTGCTTTTGATGTTTTTCCCGCTTACCGTCCAGTTATGGGCCCGCAGTCCGGCATTGAGCCATAATTGGCTGTTGCCGAGCATGGTTTTGCGGCTCCACTGCGCATAACCGGAAATTCGGTCAATCTTTGTGTCATTCAGGGCGCGCACATTGGTATAGGGCACAATGGGAGAGGTGTCGGGCTCATAAGGCTGGTTGTTTGGTGGGAAAATGGGGGGCCTGATGGAAAACCCGGCAGAATCTATGATCTCATATTCCTGTACGCGGTCTCTAATGTCTTCACGGGTGTATTTTATTCCGTATTCAATGTTGTTGTCGCCCAGGGAAAGGTTGCCTTTGTGTTCCACATTAAAGATCAGGGCGTCCAGGTCGTTCCGGGCGTGGGTTAGTTGTCCCCCGATGCCCCGTGTGTATTCTACCTCTCCGAGTGCTTCGCCGCCTATCTCGGTATTTACTTCGCCCAGGCGATATTCGGCCAGGATGTCATAATATTCCTGTTCGGTAGTCTGGTAGAGTGAGGCTATAAGCTTGGCGGTATAATTTTCAGATACCACCCACGTAGATTTCAGGGCGCCGAAATAGGTATTGTAACGGTCTTCTTCACGTCCTTCATAAAATACGAGCAGGGCGATGGGCTCTGCCAGGGTTCCAAAATTGGTTTGCCGGGTCAAGGGTCGGTAGTTGTATTCGTTTATTGAAATATTCCCGAGGAAGCCAAGCTCAAAATTGTTTGAAAACTTATAGGTGAGATAGGTTTGGGCATCGGCAAACTTGGGCCTGTAATTGGTTTCGGTTTGTTTGGCTTTTACAAATAGGCTGTTGTCGCGATAGCGAACTCCCAAAATTCCGCTCAAGCGGCCGTTTTTTGATATTCCCTCTACCGAAGCACTGGCACCAAGAAGGCTCAAATCCACGCTTGCGCCATAATCAACCGGGCGACGGTAGGTGATGTCGAGCACCGACGAAAGCTTGTCGCCATATTTGGCCTGGAAACCCCCGGCCGAAAATTCTACATTGCTGGTAAGGTCGCTGTTTACAAAGCTAAGCCCTTCCTGTTGCCCGCTCCGTATCAAAAAGGGACGGTAAACCTCAATTTCGTTTACGTAGACCAGGTTTTCATCATAATTTCCACCCCGCACTGCATATTGGGTGCTTAGTTCGTCATTGCTGTTTACCCCGGGGAGTGATTTCAATAGGTTTTCTACCCCGGCATTGGCGCCCACCATCTTCCGGATCACCTCGGGCGAGATAGTAGTGACGCCTTCAACCCGTTTATTTTCCCGACCGGAGATCACTACCTCACTTATCTGCTCTACGCTGGTATTCATCACCGGATTGAACTCATAGTCTTCATTTGGCGAAAGGTTTACGGTTATCCGCACCATTTTATGGCCCAC
>CAYSLM010000136.1:0-5818 GCA_964431895.1 uncultured Aequorivita sp. | reverse complement strand
AAAGTAAGTTGTTAAATATTATAAACAAAAGCAAATCTAATAAAATTTTCCTAAAGTCATTGCGCTTTGTACGTAAATAAAGGAATTACGCGTTGATCACCTCGAGTTTTCTTCCCACCTTTATAAACGCCTCAATAGCCTTGTCAAGATGGGCCCGGGTGTGGGCGGCTGAGAGCTGCACGCGGATCCTGGCCTTGCCTTTTGGCACTACCGGAAAGAAGAACCCAATTACATAAATGCCTTCTTCCAAAAGCATATCTGCCATTTTCTGTGAGAGCTTGGCATCATAGAGCATTACCGGTACTATGGCCGAATCGCCGTCTATGATATCAAAGCCCGCATCCTTCATCCCTTTTTTGAAATAGGCGGTATTTTCGGCCAGCTTGTCCCTTAGGCCCGTGTCTTTTGAAATCATATCAAATACCTTGATGGAGGCCCCCACAATGGCCGGTGCCAGGGAGTTTGAGAACAGATAGGGCCTTGACCGCTGCCGAAGCATTTCAATGATTTCCTTTTTCCCGGTGGTATAGCCGCCCATGGCGCCGCCCAAGGCCTTGCCCAAGGTGCCGGTTATTATGTCAATCCGGTCCATAACGCCCTTTTCTTCCAGGGTGCCGCGGCCGGTCTCGCCGATAAAGCCGGTGGCGTGGCACTCATCTATCATAACCAAGGCGTCATATTTTTCGGCCAGATCGCAGATTTTATCGAGGGGAGCCACCAGCCCGTCCATGGAAAAGACACCGTCGGTTACCACGATCTTAAACCTCGCCCCATTTTTGTTGGCCGCTATCAATTGGTTTTCCAGATCGTCCATATTGCTGTTCTCATAGCGGTAGCGTGCCGCCTTACACAGGCGCACCCCGTCTATGATGGAGGCGTGGTTGAGCGAGTCTGAAATAATGGCGTCCTCTGGGCCCAAAAGCGGTTCAAAAACCCCTCCGTTGGCATCAAAGCAGGCGGCGTAGAGAATGGTGTCCTCCGTTCCGTAGAAATCGGCTATTTTCTGCTCCAACTCCTTGTGGATGTCTTGGGTGCCACAAATAAACCGCACCGATGACATCCCAAAGCCGTGGGTGTCCATAGCGTCTTTGGCGGCCTGTATCACTTCTTTGTTTGACGAGAGCCCCAAATAGTTGTTGGCGCAGAAGTTGATCACCTTCTCGCCGGTTGAGATGGTTATTTCGGCATCCTGGGGCGAGGTGATGATGCGCTCTTTCTTATAAAGGCCGTTATCCTTGATTTCCTCCAGTTCCTTTTGTAGATGTTCTTTTATCTTTCCGTACATAATACTGTGTTTTTGTCAATTCAAAATTAAACTTTATTTATCACTATTTGGCCTTCATTGCAGTATATGAGCATTTTTTCCGACACCGTAAGTCCCATTTGGGCCAGGGCATCGGCATATTCCGTAATTTGGGCCTCGTGCCATTCCTTGGCACTGCCGGTTTTGTAGTCAAGGATTATGGCCGCGCCCTCCGGGGAAATATTGATCCGGTCGGGCCGCAATACCCTATGGTCACTGCCCAGGATGCTGCGTTCGTTATATATGGTGCAGTTTTCACTGAACAAGGCCGCAAGTTGTGGGTGGGTGGTGATTTTCTGCACGGTTTGTTGCAACAAGCTAAATTCACTTTCGGGCACAATGCCGCGAGCCTGCAATTCACCGAGCACGGAGGCTACATCACCCGCGGAATGGATCTGAGCCATGGTGTCGTGCAGCAAATTTCCTGCGGTAATGGCCGCGGCGGTTTCCTCAGACCAGGCCGCGGGTTCGGCGCTAACCAACTTAAGCCCGTGCTCCTGCGGGTGGCTTGACAGATATGTGGGTGATGTTTGGGGAGGGATTTCCTTGGGCCTGTCTATTCTTTCCGAATCTTCACCAAATTCATAGACCATTTGCCCCGTATCCCACTTTCCTTCCTTCTTCAAAAATTCCATAAAAAGATGGTTGTAAGTGGAGGGAACCCCGTCTTTGGGTTGGGTGGGCATTTCAGAAAATATATATAGTTTTTCCACGGCCCGGGTCAGGCTTACATATAATAGGTTTATGCTATCCAGCTCCAACTCACTGCGATGTTCCTGGTACAGGGCCTGGCCGGTGGGGCCGTAGTTTTCAATTTCGGCCTTATAGCTTATCTGGGCTTCGGCAAAGCCAAGGCCATTGTCCTCTAAGGGGTACCATAATTTGTCGCGCTTGCCGTCGCGCAGTGATATATCGGCATAGGGGAACAGCACCACCGGAAACTCGAGCCCCTTGGCCTTATGGATGGTCATCAATTGCACGGCATTGGTGCCCTCGCCGGCGGGAATTGACGCACTCTCGCGCTTGGTCTCCCAATGGTCGAGGAATGATAGCTTGTCTGCCCGGGGCTGTTGGCCAAACTCATAGACCAAGTCCATAAACCCGAAGAGATAGGCATCTGCCCCTTCGGCGATGTGGAATTTTTCAATACAGTATTCAAGAGCTTCATAGGTTGATACCGAGCGCATTCGCGATAGGTTAAAATCAAGCCCGTAATCGCCGAGCCTCTGGCAGAAAATCTCTTCTGACGTATGGAGGAACTTGGTGAAGTATGTATCTTTTTCTTCCTCCAATTGTAAGTGGTCATGCAGAAGGTTGAGCAAATGTATCCTCGCTTCCGCATCTTCTGGATAAACACAAAGCCTAAGGGCCATCACCAGTAGCTGTACCACGGGCGAAGCTTGTAGCAGTAAGGTTTGGGAAGACATAACGGCCACGCCCCGCTCCATCAAGTAGGCACCCAGGGAAATGCCATCGGCCGTAAAACGGGTGAGAATGCAGATATCGGCCTCTTGATATCCCTTTCCTTTCAGCTGCTCTATGGTTTCATAGACCATCTGTGCATAGGTTTCGTCCTTTTCGGCCTTCTTTTGTTTTTCAATAAATTCTATCTTGATATATCCGCCATCCTTGCTGTTGCACTCCTGCTGGTTTCCTGTTTTATACAGCTCTGTGTGAATGGTACTTGCGAAATAGGGTGCTATAAAGGAAAAAAAACGGTTGTTGAAATTGACGATTTCCCTGCAGCTCCTAAAGTTTTTGGGCAGGGCCTCCTTATATTTTTCCTGTGCAGGGAACGGATTCGTCTCATTGCAGAGTCCGATGAACTGCTCTGGCAGACCGCCGCGCCAACGGTAGATGGACTGCTTGGCATCACCCACCAGCAATAGGCTCCCATTCTTGGTGTTAATCTGCTGGGAAAGGGCGTTGTCTATCAAGGGGATGAGGTTTTCCCACTGCAGCCTCGAGGTGTCTTGGAACTCATCGATAAAGAAATGGCGGTACTTCTCGCCCAAGCGTTCATATATAAAGGGAGCGGGCTGGTTTTTTATTTCTTTGTTGATAAGGGCGTTGAATTCTGAAATAGGCAGGAGGTTCTTTTCCAACTTGATGGTTTCCAGCTCCTTGTTTACCAGATTTATTACGGAAAGCGGATTTAGGTTTCTGAGGATGTTTTCCATTAAAAGAACCTGCGATACCATGGTTTTGGTTTCTTGGAAATCGTCAATCAACCTGGGTACCAAACCGTCTATCACGGCCGCGGTTTCCGAAGAAACCCTACCGGGGTACAGCGGTTTTTCGCCCATGCTCTCCTGCCATTTGGCGCCGAAGTTTATATCAAAACGGCCTATGGAAAGGTTCTGGAAATGCTTGGGCAGGTACCCGCCGCTGAAGTCGCTGAACTCCAGCCCCCTTTCCTCAATTGCCTGCAGGGTCTGGGTGGCTATATCCTTAATTTCCTTCTCTAGCTTTTTCTTTTTGCGCAATAAATGTTTCTTAAACTCGAGAAAATCATCCAGTCCTTTTTCCTTTAATACCGAAGCGTGGCCAGCATCGTTTTCATCATAAAGCAATTGGGCGGCACGCGCTATATCGCGTGAAATGTCCCATGACCTATCGTCATCTGCCTTTTCCAGGGCAAAGTCCAAGAGCGCCTGGGTGACCGCCTCGTTTTCGCCGGCCCTGCTCAACAATAGGTCCACGGCCTCTGCCAGCAGCTCGGCCACGTCAAGGCTGACCTCAAAATTTGTGGCCAGCTTCAGGTCGCGGGCAAAGGTACGGATAAGGCGGTGGTTAAAGCTGTCTATGGTCTCCACGCTAAAGGCGGCATAATTGTGCAGCAGGCTCTTTAGAATACCTTCCGACCGAGCCTGGATTTCTGACAGTGAAAGCCCGATTTCCTGTGCAATCAATTCCATCATCGGCGGGGGTTGGGCTGGGCTTGTTTCTAGCCCAAAAGTTACCAGCGAGTCCACAATGCGCTGTTTCATCTCGGCCACTGCCTTATTGGTAAAAGTGATGGCCAGTAGGTGTTTGTAATAATCGTTTTGTGAAGAGGTGAGTACCTTTTTCAGGTATTCCTTCACCAGGGTAAAAGTCTTTCCGCTTCCGGCCGCGGCATCGTATATTAAAAAGGAAGGCTGTTCTTTCAAGGTGTCTTGGTTTTGCACTAAATTACTGCTTTATGGCTTCGGAATAAAATTAATCTATCACAACATAGAAATCTTATAAAAGCTATAACACTTTTGCGCTTTGATAATGGCTAAATTTGAGGGAATTTAGTAATAACCAATAAAAACTATATATTATGTCTTTTGAATTGCCAAAATTACCGTATGCGTTTGACGCCTTGGAGCCGCATATTGATGCTAAAACCATGGAAATACACCATGATAAACACCATCAAGGATATACCGACAAACTGAATGATGCCATTAAAGGCACCGATATGGAAGGAAAAACCATAGAGAATATCCTTACCAATCTCGATATGGAAAACAAGGCCGTGCGCAACAACGGGGGCGGGTTTTACAATCACAGCTTATTTTGGAAAGTCATGGCGCCCAACGGCGGCGGAAAGCCATCGGGCGAACTGGCAAAGGCCATTGATGACGCTTTTGGAAGCTTTGATGCCTTTAAGGAAAAATTTTCGGAGGCCGCCAAAACACAATTCGGTTCGGGTTGGGCCTGGCTCTGCGTCCATAAGGGAGGCAAGCTGGAGGTTTGCTCTACCCCAAACCAGGACAACCCCTTGATGCCAAAAACCGGATGCGGCGGAACCCCCATCCTCGGGCTTGACGTTTGGGAACACGCCTATTACCTCAAATATCAAAACAAACGCCCTGATTACGTCTCCGCATTTTGGAACGTGATCAATTGGGATGAGGTTGAAAAAAATTACCAGAACAATAAATAGTTCTAAACTCACCTATACTATTTGATTCAGAAATCCACGGACTAAAGGTCTGTGGATTTTTTGTTCTTATAAGTACCTATGGAAGCTCTCTCTGCATTTCCCTGCCATTAAGGAAATGAACCCCAGATTTGGACATAACCTGTCCGCCGGGGCGGAAAAAGACAAACCTGTTGCGGAAGGGTGGGAAACGGCTCGCGGAAAGGTCTTGGATTGCCCTGATATTTTAGGAGGGCTCGCCACCCCGGATTTGGGGTATAAACCTGTCCGCCGGAGGCGGAAAAAGGCAAACGCTGTAGGAGAAGGATGGGAAACGGCTCGCGGTAAGGTCTTGGATTGCCCTGATATTTTAGGAGGGCTCGCCACCCCGGATTTGGGGTATAAACCTGTCCGCCGGAGGCGGAAAAAGGCAAACGCTGTAGGAGAAGGATGGGAAACGGCTCGCGGTAAGGTCTTGGATTGCCCTGATATTTTAGGAGGGCTCGCCACCCCGGATTTGGGGTATAAACCTGTCCGCCGGAGGCGGAAAAAGGCAAACGCTGTAGGAGAAGGATGGGAAACGGCTCGCGGTAAGGTCTTGGATTGCCCTGATATTTTAGGAG
>CAYSLM010000135.1:0-5927 GCA_964431895.1 uncultured Aequorivita sp. | reverse complement strand
GCCCCTGCTGGATGCGGCACAAACCCATTGCGAACCGGCCTTAATGGATGCCGAAGACCCGCTCTTTATCCTCTACACCTCGGGCAGCACCGGCAAGCCAAAGGGGATGGTACATACTACCGCAGGCTATATGGTATTTACGGCCCATACGTTTAAAAATGTTTTCCAATACCGGGAGAACGACGTTTTTTGGTGTACCGCCGATATTGGCTGGATTACCGGCCACAGCTATATAGTTTACGGGCCGTTGGCCAATGGCGCCACTACGGTGCTTTTTGAAGGCGTACCCTCCTATCCCGATTTTGGAAGGTTTTGGCAGGTAGTACAAAAGCATAAAGTAAACCAATTCTACACCGCCCCCACCGCCATTAGGGCCCTGGCCAAGGAACGGCTGGATTTCTCTTCCAATTATGACCTTTCTTCCCTCAAAATTTTGGGCAGTGTGGGCGAACCCATCAATGAGGAGGCCTGGCACTGGTACAATGACAATATAGGCAAAAAGAACTGCCCCATAGTAGATACCTGGTGGCAGACCGAAACCGGTGGCATCATGATCTCCCCCATTCCCTATGCCACGCCCACCATCCCCACCTATGCCACCTTGCCCCTGCCCGGCGTGCAGCCTGCCCTGATGGATGAAAATGGGGAGGAGCTGAAAGGCAATCTGGTGAGCGGAAAGCTGTGCATCAAATTTCCATGGCCCGGCATGGCCCGCACCATCTGGAACGATCACCAACGGTATTTTGACACTTATTTTTCTACCTTTAAGAATATGTATTTTTCAGGCGATGGCGCACTGCGCGACAGTACCGGCTATTACCGCATTACCGGCCGGGTTGATGATGTGATCATTGTCTCTGGCCACAACCTGGGAACTGCCCCGATAGAAGACGCCATAAACGAACACCCCGCGGTGGCCGAGAGTGCCATTGTGGGCTTCCCCCACGAGGTAAAGGGCAATGCGCTTTATGGATTTGTGACCCTTAAGGAGACGGGAGAGAGCCGAGTACATGACAACCTGCGAAAGGAAATCAACCAGATCATCACGGAACATATTGGCCCCATTGCCAAATTGGACAAGATTCAATTTACAAGCGGCCTGCCCAAGACCCGCAGTGGTAAGATCATGCGCCGGGTACTGCGGAAAATAGCCGAAGGCCGCACAGACGATCTGGGCGATACCTCTACCCTGCTAAACCCCGAGGTCACGGAGGAAATCATTGCCGGGGCGCTTTAGAAGATTATCGGAACCTTACAGGCCCTCTGCTATCTTTCCCGGCCTATTGGGAAAAAGAAAGATAGAGGTGCGAAGTTCTTCTATCTATTTCAACCCGAACGCTCTGAAATTTAAAAAAAATCCTTATTTTAATGATTTATTAAACAATCCCTTAGCCATTGATATCCAAATGTGTTAAACAATTGCGGTATTTGTGTTAATGGAAATGTTCCTGAAATGTTAATTTGCAGGCACCAAAACAACCTCCTCATGAAGTCTATCCAGGTTAACTCGCTTCCACTCAAGGATGTTATCCGCGACATTGCCAAGGCATTTAATATATCCTTTTCAGAAAACTGCGGAGAGTACGTGTTGCACCTGCCGCCATCGGTGGGTGAAGGCAGCATTCGCGCCATAAGCTTTGACGGTGGGCTGGGACTTATCCAGTACGATTGTACCTTTAAGGAAGGTATGGAAATACATTTTGCGGTAAACCACATTCACCCCCTGAAATTTCTGTACACGGTAGACGGCACCGTAAAGCACCGCTTTGAAAACGACAATGCCCTACATTCCATAGAAAAGTTTCAAAACGCCATTGTAGCCAGCAGCAACCACAACGGCCACGTGCTCATATTTGAAGCCAACCAGCGCGTTGCCGTCAACAGCCTTGAAATAGAACGCGAATTATTCCAAAAAAAGATGGAGTGCGACATCAACAGCCTAGACGATGAACTGGAACAGCTCTTTAAGGATGTAAAGGCCAAATATGCCTTTTACCACAGCGGGAATTACAGTCTGGAGATTTCAAACCTACTTACCGAAATGCGGGAATTTACCGCCGAGAACTTTACCCGGAAAATATTTTTGGAAGGGATGGCTTACCAGATCTTGACACACCAGATATTTCAATACCAAGACGACAAAAAAGATGAAGGCAGCCGGCAACTGTTGCGCTCATCAGAGCTCAAGCAGATCAACCACGTATCCCACCTCATAGAAAGCAATATTACCGATGTGCCCACAGTAGAACAACTGGCGCGGGAGGCGGGGCTCAATGCCAATAAGCTGCAGGAAGGCTTTAAAAAACTTCACGGCACCACGGTAAACAATTATGTGCAGAAAACGCGGCTAGACGCTGCCTATAACTTCTTGACCAAAACAGACCTGAGTATTTCAGAAATAGTTACCGCCATTGGCCTGAGTAGCAAAAGTTACTTTTCAAAAATATTTAAGGAAAAACACGGAATTGCCCCTTCGGAATTTCGAAAAAAACAGCGCGACAAATAAAAACCCCAGCCAAAACAAGTTTGGCCAGGGCTTTTTCTTCTTCATAGCAATTTTCAACAGTGATAAAGATAATGCTATTGTTTTGGGCCTGTTAACGCAAAAGCATTAAACATTAGCATTTATTCTTTTTTTTAATTGTTGAAACCAGTAATTTCAAATAAACACCACGGGTCCCGCCAAAAAAATCAATCGTTCTGCCATTCGCTTATTTCGCGCCTTAACTGCTCTCTTGACTTTCCCGTTTTTTCTTCCAGATCTTTGAGGATCTCGGTAAGGGAGTGGCTCTTGTATTTCGATTCACTCACTTCTATATTGTATTTCTGCTGAAAGTCGGAATGGATCTGCTTCCATTTTTTCTCCAGATAATCCTCTCCTTCCTCGCTCTTGCCGCCGCTATTTTTTTTGGGTTTTTTTACGTAGCTCTCCTCATTGTCGGCATTGTACTTTTCCTTTTGCGCGCCTTTGCCTACGCTGTGTTTGGGGTTTGTGCTTCTGTCTTCCATAACGTAATTTGTTTAAATTCAAGTTATTAAAAAATTTTTAATCGGTTTGGTGTGGCTATTCAAATTTATATTTCATACCTTTAGCCATCCACTATTTTCCTTTTTTTATCCCCACAATTAGAAACCCCTTTCTCATTGTGTTGATAAAGGGGTTTCGCCATATCCTCCTAAGGGATATCATTCCTTGCACCTTCCACTATTCT
Organism: uncultured Aequorivita sp.; assembly: GCA_964431895.1. GTDB lineage: Bacteria > Bacteroidota > Bacteroidia > Flavobacteriales > Flavobacteriaceae > Aequorivita. Next base: position 2,715 of record CAYSLM010000135.1, on the reverse strand, counting down.
TCTTCCTCTTCAGGACGACGTTGGTTCTGTGGGCGGTTCTGTGGATTCCTCTGTTGCTGTTGGTTTTGAGGATTCCTCTGCTGATTTTGATTTTGTGTGCTCATAGCAATTTTGTTTTAAGTTAGCACTCCTTTTTTTTCACTTTTAAAATTACGGGCAACTCTCACCCCATGCAGCCAATAATTTCTTAAATTTTAATTGGAAACCAATTATTTAACTTTCCATTATCTAAAATCCCTTGGTTATTGGGAATACATTAGCAAGCCATTCCCAATCTGCCTTTTCGAATAAGCTTTCGGCCTTTCCCAAAAACTCCTAGGGGTTTCGTATCTTTGGGGTCTTAATTTTTTTCCTATGTACACCAACGCCTTACAGGCCATCTCACCCATTGACGGAAGATACGCCGCCGTGACCGCAAGCCTGATCCCTTTTTTTTCTGAAGAAGCGCTCATCCGGTACCGGGTGCAGGTAGAAGTGGAGTACTTTATTGCGCTGGTAGAGCTGGAGCTGCCGCAATTGAAGGATTTTGACCGGGATAGGTTTGCCGCCCTTCGGCAATTATATTTGGAATTTTCCGTCCAGGATGCCGTACAGGTAAAAGAGACCGAAAAAATTACCAATCACGATGTAAAGGCCGTGGAATATTTTATCAAGAAAAAATTTGACGAGCTAAACCTGCAGCCGTACAAGGAGTTTATCCATTTCGGTCTAACCTCCCAGGATATCAACAATACCGCCATTCCCCTTTCACTCAAGGATGCCGTAAACGAAGTGTATGTACCCCTGTTGATGGATTTGCGCGATAAGCTTCAAAGCCTTTCAACTGAATGGGCCAATGTGCCTATGCTGGCCCGCACCCACGGGCAGCCTGCCTCCCCCACCCGCCTGGGAAAGGAAATTGAAGTATTTGTGGTACGTATAAAGGAACAGTTTGACCTGATGAACGATATAAAGAGCGCCGCAAAGTTTGGCGGGGCCACCGGCAACTTCAACGCTCACAAGGTAGCCTACCCCAAGATTGACTGGCGCGCCTTTGGGAAGAAATTTGTTCAGGATACCCTGGGTCTTTACCATTCGTTCCCTACCACCCAGATTGAACACTATGACCATATGGCTGCTCTTTTTGACTGCCTAAAGCGCATAAACAACATCATTATCGATCTGGACCGCGACATGTGGACCTATATATCCATGGATTACTTTAAACAAAAGATAAAGGAAGGCGAGGTAGGATCAAGTGCCATGCCCCATAAGGTAAACCCCATTGATTTTGAGAACAGCGAAGGCAACCTGGGCATTGCCAATGCCCTATTTGAGCATTTGGCCAGCAAGCTGCCCATAAGCCGGCTGCAACGCGACCTTACCGATAGTACGGTGCTACGGAATATTGGGGTTCCCCTGGGCCATACTATTATAGCCCTGAATGCCACATTAAAAGGCCTGAACAAATTGCTGCTGAACCAAACCAAATTTACCGAAGACCTTGAAAACAATTGGGCCGTTGTGGCCGAAGCCATCCAGACCATCCTGCGCCGGGAAGGATATCCCAATCCTTATGAAACCCTAAAAGGGCTTACCCGTACCAATGAGCGTATAAACCAAACCGCTATAGCCAATTTTATCGAAACCCTGGAAGTGCCCGAGCCGGTAAAACAGGAAATGCGCAACATAACCCCACAAAATTATACAGGGATTTGAGCTTGAAATAAAAAAAAAGGCTTTGACCACTACGGGCCAAAACCTTTTTCTACCTATTAATCGACTAACTCAATCCTTAAATATCTTTCCGAAATTTTCCCATTGTGAAAAATCTAGGTCACCGCGCTCGGCAGATTTCATCAGCTTCAGCATTTGGTCTGGCCGCATATTGTCGCCCAATATCCTGAACACCGCAAACCCGCGCCGGTCATCGCTGGCAAAGACTATCACCTCATCTATGGCATCTTCATCCCCGGTATATTTTAGGGTGGCATCCCACTCGTTGCTCTTGATGCGGGTGAGTTCCTTATACCTATCCTGCCCAAGAATGGTTTTGAGTTCCTGCCTCTCCTTTTCATAATCGGCCGTATCGTTATTCTTTATGGGATAGGCCACTACGTTTACCTTTTTTATGGTATGCAAGATCTCGCGCTGTTCGGGAGTGAAACTGCTGTTTCTGCCCTCCAACAAACTTGCGGCTATGTCCATCTTTACAAATTTGTCGTCGTCCTGTTTGTCAACTAGGTATTGCTGCAATGATCGCTCACCGCACGATACCAGTGCTACGGCCGCAATAAGAAAGAGCAGAAAGTGTTTGGCTGGCTTCATGGTTATTGTTTTTTCTTTTTATCGATATTCTTCAGTTCCTCACTGCCCGGTACCTGAAGGTCTTCGGTGAGTTTTGAAATCTGTTTGAGGTCTATATTGCCGGTGATGCTCATGATAACCGAAGTAGACTTGCCATCTACCATTCCATCAAGGTACATCAGTAGCTCGCTCACATAGTTATCGTTCTTGCCTTCCTTGCTGTAGAATTTGATGTTTTTGCCATCGTCTTTCACACGCATCAGTTCGCCCAAGTTTTTGGAGGTGGAAACATATTTCGCAACCGCATCACCCATTCTTTTGGCAACCGAAGGATTATCGGTGGTAAAGATCTTGATGTTGTCAAGGTCATTTACCATTTTTAGGTAGGCCTGCGCTTCTGGATCCTGTGAATTCAGGTCCATCTTGCTC
>CAYSLM010000134.1:0-5937 GCA_964431895.1 uncultured Aequorivita sp. | reverse complement strand
GGAAATAGACGGCAATAATGACTATGCACAATTCCAAAAAGCCATCAGCTACGGTTTTGTGGACAGAAGTGAGAGGAAGATTGAGGAACTGATTGCCTTTATAAAAAAGTATCCTAGATCCGTTTACCGCGACGATGCCCTGTATGAACTTGGAAATACCTACGTGGCCCAAAACAAAACCAATGAGGCCATCTCGGCCTATGACCAGTTGGTACGCGATATTCCAAAAAGTAGCTTCGTTTCAAAAGCCTTGCTCAAAAAAGCGTTGATTTATAACAACACCGGAAAAAGCAACCAAGCCCTGGCCATTTTTAAACAGGTGGCCAAGGATTTTCCTTCAACGCCCGAAGCCTTGCAGGCGGTTTCCTCGGCAAAGATCATTTATATAGACCAAGGCAATGTTGATGAATACGCCCGCTGGGTAAAAACCTTGGATTACGTACAAGTGGGCGATACCGAACTGGATGATGCCGCCTATCTTGCCGCCGAACAGCCTTATCTGGAGAACAAAAAAGGGCAGGCCCAAAGTAGGTTTGAGGAGTATTTGGAGCAATTCCCCAACGGGCAGCACGCCCTGAACGCCCATTTCTATTTGGGGCAGATTTATTTTGCCGATGAAAAGAAAGAAAAAGCCATTCCGCATTTTGAATATGTGGCGAACCGCGAACGAAGTGAGTTTACCGAGCAGGCCCTGGCACGGATTTCAGAATTGTATCTGGGAAAAAAGGATTACCAAAACGCCCTGAAATATCTGACCCGTTTGGAAGCCGAAGCCGATTTTCCGCAGAACATCACCTTCGCACAGACCAATATTATGAAGGCTTCCTATGAATTGAAGCAATATGTCAAAGCGGTAAACTATGCCGAAAAAGTGCTTCAAGATCCGAAGATTGACAATGCCATCAAAAGTGACGCCCAGCTCATCATTGCCCGCTCGGCCATGAAAACCAATAACGAATCAAAAGCAAAATCCGCTTATGCCAAAGTGCAAAAAATTGCAACCGGTGCCTTGGCCGCCGAAGCGCTCTATTACGATGCCTATTTCAAAAATAAAGAAGGAAAGTATGAAGCTTCAAACGCCTCCATCCAGAAATTGGCCAAGGATTATTCGGGCCATAAATTATACGGGGCCAAAGGTTTGGTGCTTATGGCAAAGAATTTTTACGCCTTGAACGATGCCTACCAAGCCACCTATATTTTGGAAAGCGTAACCAAAAACTTTACCGATTTTCCCGAAGTGGTTGAGGAAGCAAAAGCAGAACTCACCCTAATCAAAAAAGCTGAAGCAAAAACCAATTCATCTGTAGAAACCGGAAATTAACCTGAAAATAGAAATCAAAACCTCACAGGTTTCGAAGACCTGTGAGGTTTAACGCGCAATCAAGAATACTCTTATAACATTAAATGAAAATGTCAAGAAATCATCCTTTATTTTTTTCTATAGCAACTATTTTATTGTTCAATTTTTCGATGTTTTCGCAGGAAAAGGAACTGGACCCCGAGGTAGTAAACATCGTAAAACCTTACACGCCCACCATTTCCGATGCTTTTAAGGTAAAGGAAACACCTGAGTTGAACGACTCCATCACCACTGCTAAGAAAGAGGTGAAGTACAGCATCTTCTCGGTGCCCGTTGCTTCTACCTTTACCCCCGCAAAAGGGAAGGCCACCACGGTAGAAAGGGCCAAACCCGTGAAACTTTATGACAATTATGCCACCCTCTGTTTCGGAAATTACACCTCTATCTTAGGCGAATTTTACAGCAATTTTGAGATAAGCCGTACCGACAATGCCGGGTTTTTCTTTAGGCACAATTCCTCGCAGGGCGATATAAAAGGCGTGAAGTTGGACAATAAATATTACGATACCAGCCTAGATGCCAACTATTCCAGCCGCCAGCGTGATGTTACCTACCGGCTCGATGCGGGACTCCAGCATCAGCTTTACAATTGGTATGGTGTTCCAGAGGTAGTTTATGTTCCGGAACCCAATGTGGAAATAGATCCGAAACAAACCTATTTTAGCGGTTACGCCGGCGGAAGCATTGCATTGGATGATTCATTTTTTGAAAAGGCAGCCCTGAATATCCGTTACTTGGGCGATGCTTTTTCTTCTTCGGAAATCAACGCCACCCTGAAACCCGAATTTTCGTTTCCTTTGGAAACCGTAACCTTCAGGATTGATGGTGACATAGATTATTTGAGCGGAAGTTTTGAAAGAAATTATGCTAATACTTCCTCCATAAAATACAGTTATTTGAACGCGAGCTTGGCGCCGTCCATCCATTTCGTGAATGACGAGCTGAGCGTTTCCTTGGGCGTGGCAGGCTATGTGAGCCTGGATTCGGAAAACAGCGATACCGATTTTTCATTATATCCACGATTGAACGCTTCGTACCGCTTGATGGACGAAACCGTGATTGTTTACGCTGGCGCCGAAGGCGGATTGCGGCAGAACACCTATTATAAATTTAAGGAGGAAAACCCTTTTGTTTCCCCAACCCTGCTCATTGCGCCCACCAAAAAACTGTACGAAGGTTTCGCGGGGGTAAAAGGAAAGCTATCCAATTCCGTGGCCTATAACGTTCGCGCTTCGTATGGAAAAGATGAAAACCGGGCCCTGTTCCAGGCCAATTATATTCACTTATTGGCGCCCGGGTTGGAAGGCTATCAATACGGCAATTCCTTCAACGTGGTTTATGACGATGTCAATACACTCGCTTTTTTTGCTGAATTGAAAGTGGAAATTTCAGACCAATTTTCCTTGGGAATCAACGGTACCTACAGCAATTACAGCACAGACCGCCAAGATGAAGCCTGGAATTTACCCGATTTTAAGGCTTCGGTTTTTTCAGATTTCAACATTACCGAAAAATTGTATGGCGGGGCTTCGCTATTTTTCGTAGGCGAGCGTAACGATTTGCTTCGGCGGAGCGTGGTTTACATTAACACCATAGATCAAAAGTTAACGCTGGATGGCTATGTGGATGCCAATCTACATTTTGGGTATCGATTTACAGATAGGCTTTCCGCATTTGTGAAAGGCAGCAACCTTTTTGGCGACAATTACCAGAAATGGATGAACTTTCCCGTGCTGGGCATACAGGGCCTGGTGGGGGTTACTTATAAATTTGATTGGTAGCTGATCTTAAATGAAACTATAACTCTTGAAAACATCCGTCTTTGGCGGATGTTTTCTATTTTTACACCTCAATAAAATCAACCATGAAAAAAATTCTATTCCTTTTGTTGTCTGCATTAATTGCATCCTGCGCTCCAGAAAAACTTCCAGCAGACTTATTGATTAAAAACGCTACAATATATACGGTTGATAAAGATTTCAGCACCGCCAACGCACTTGTGGCCAAGGATGGCAAAATTCTCGAAATTGGCCTAAAGCCCGAACTCGAACTGAAATACAACATTAAGCAAACCTACGACGCCAAAGGCAACACCGTAGTCCCGGGGCTGATTGATGCACACGCCCATTTGTACGGCCTTGGCCTGGGGCTGCAAAATGTGGATTTAATTGGCACTACCAGTCTTGAAGAAATTTTGGGGCGGGTGGTGGCCTTTCAGGAAGAAAAAAATATGCCCTATATCATCGGCCGTGGTTGGGACCAAAATGATTGGGAGGATAAAAATTTCCCAACCAAAAAGGAACTGGATTCCCTCTTTCCCGAAACCCCAGTGGCCTTGCAACGAGTTGATGGGCACGCGTATTTGGTAAATTCAAAAGCATTGGAACTTGCAGGAATCACCGCCAAAACAAAAGTTGCCGGAGGCGAAGTGGTTTTGGAAAACGGTGAACCAACAGGAATAATTATTGATGCGCCAATGCGGTTAATAAGAAAAACCTTCCCAGAAATTACTGCTGAAGTTTCGGCCGAAGCGCTTTTGGAAGCCGAAAAAATCTGCCTGCAATACGGCCTGACAACGGTTGATGACGCGGGCTTGGACAAAAACATAATCGAGTTGATCGATACGCTACAAAAGCAGGGCAAATTCAAGCTGCGGATGTATGCGATGGTAAGCAACAGTCCAAAAAATCGCGATTATTATTTGAACAAGGGAATCTATAAAACCGAAAGGTTAAACGTGCGCTCCTTCAAAGTATATTCCGACGGGGCCTTGGGCTCGCGCGGTGCCGCCCTTCGCGAGCCGTATAGCGATATGCCGCACCATTTCGGGGCCATGATTACCCCTCCAGACAGTCTCGCTTATCTGGCCGAAAAATTTGCAGCTTCCAAATTTCAAATGAACACGCACGCCATAGGCGATTCGGCAAATATTGCGGTGCTCCGCGCCTATAAAAAAGCGTTGGAAGGCCAAACCGATAGGCGTTGGCGCGTGGAACATGCGCAGATCATGCCACCCGAAGGCTTCGATTATTTCACTGAAAACCACAACATACTACCTTCGGTACAGTCCACCCACGCCACCAGCGATATGTATTGGGCCGAAGACAGAGTGGGTGCCGACCGGATAAAGGGTGCCTACGCCAATGAGACCTTGCTGCAACATTCGGGCGTTATTGCCCTGGGTACCGACTTTCCCGTTGAGCACGTAAACCCCATGTACACTTTTTACGCCGCCGTGGCCCGCAAGGATTTAAAAAACTATCCCGAAAAAGGTTTCCAAATGAAGGATGCGCTTTCGCGGGAAGAAGCATTGAAAGGAATGACCATCTGGGCAGCCTTTGCCAATTTTGAGGAAGATGAGAAAGGAAGCATTGAAGTAGGAAAGTTTGCCGATTTTACCATTCTCGATAAAGACATTATGAAGGTAGAAGAAGCTGAATTGCCCAAAACAAAGGTAGTGGCAACATTTATTAATGGCGAATTGGTTTACGAAGCCCAATAAATAAACGCTGTGTCCTCGGTGACTCCGTGGTTATTTTTTATCACAAACCTGCCCGCAGCAGGCGGGGACGCGGAGAGCACAGGGCAAAATTAAAAATGGAAAATACACTAAAACAACTTCACCAAAAAGCAAAGGAAGCCGAAGCTGAAAACAAAAAGTTTTTCAAAAAGCTGAAGAAAAAGCCGCCCAAACATCTCGATATGCTGATGCAGGAATTGCACGAGGAGGAATTCAAAAGAACGGATTGTCTCACCTGCGCCAATTGCTGCAAAACCACCGGCCCGCTTTTTACCGATAAAGACATCGAGCGCATTTCAAAACATTTCCGGATGAAGCCGCAACAGTTTATTGAAGCCTATTTGCGCATTGATGAAGATAATGATTACGTACTGCAAAGCCTGCCCTGCACTTTTTTGGGCGCCGATAATTACTGCAGCATTTATGACGTTCGGCCAAAAGCCTGCCGCGAATTTCCGCATACTGACCGGAAGAAATTCCAACAGATTTCAAATTTGACGATGAAGAACGTCGCCATTTGCCCGGCAGCTTTTAATATTGTGGAGGAAATGAAACGGAGGGTAAATTCCAAATAACAAGCTCCAAATTCCAAAATATGGGATTTCATCCTCCCTTTGGGGAGGGGCGGGGTGTGACTATTCATAGAGCAAATACTTCTTCCGAATTTCTTTAAAATTTTCCAAACCTTCCTTCCAGGAATCCCGGATTTCTTCCGCAGATAAACCTTGCTCAATTTGTTTTTGCAATTTCTCCGTGCCGGCAAGTTTCACAAAAAATGAATTGAAAAAACCACTTTTTTTACCGTTTGCGTTGTAGGCCTCAATCAACCATTCCAAGTTGATTTTACTCAATCGCGGCTCGTTCCGAAGATCTTTTCCGTGGCAGAGCTGGCCTTTGAATTTTGGGTTTTTTGCGCCTTCATTGGCTTGTGGGGTGTATTCAAAAGTATATTGTGAAGCGGGCAGACTGGGCGCGCCAAATACTTGAAACTGCATCTCGGTCCCGCGGCCGGCATTGATAAAGGTGCCTTCAAAAAAACAAAGGCTGGGGTAGAGGT
>CAYSLM010000133.1:0-6078 GCA_964431895.1 uncultured Aequorivita sp. | reverse complement strand
GTTCATAGGTTTCCTCAATAGTGAGGTGCCTTAGGGTTTCCATGGTCTGTTTCCTGTCCCAGGGGCATTTTTCGCGCAGGTCGTCCATAATGGTTAGCAGCCTGTCAAAGGCTTTCAATTGTTCTTCTCGGGAATTTTTCATTTTATCGAGCTTCTTTTTTGGATTGCAAATTTGGGAAGGGCTCCCAATTTCAGGGCTAAAAGTAAAGAATATAATGGCTTTTCGGCCCTTCATCTTTCAGAAAAAAAGAACTCCCCAAGATGCAGCGGCATTGGGGAGTTTTCTTAAAATATTATCTACATGGGCAAAACTGTTTTAGGTCTTGCGGGAAGCGGCGCTTTTTGAAGGGCCGCCCTTTTTGGTCGACGTTGCCTTGGGCGTGGTCGTCTTCTTGGTACCGCCTTTTGGCGTATCGCTTTTCTTTGCTTTTTCAGGAGACTTCGCTTCTTTTGATTTTTCATCAACGGCTTCCCTTCCTTCCGCTTCAGAAAAATCCGTGATTCCATTTTTTACGAGAAGATTGTACCACTGCACCACTTTTTTGATATCGCTGGCATACACGCGGTCCTCGTCATAATCGGGCATCACCTCAAAGAAGAATTCTTCCAGTTCCTCCTTGGGCACCTTATGGCTTATGGTTTCCTTTCCGTCTTCCTTTTGGGCTATTTTTTCAAATACCTTGCGCAGGGGCACTTCTTCGGTTAGGGTATAAATGGCTATTTCTGAAAGCAGGCTCACGTTGTGGCGGCCGCTCACGTTTATGGTTTTTCCGTCAAGGAGCGATTCGGCAAGAAAGCCGGTGCGGGTCTGGGTCTTCAGCTTGTAAAGCCCCGGTTTGCCGGAAATTGAAAGCACTTTTTCTAAGCTCATAAATTTGGTTTAAATTGGTTTTTGAAGGATGCAAATATCTTTGCTTTCGTTCATATACACAAGTGCCTTAACGTTTCTTTTTGGCCAGGGGAAACCGCATTCGGTAATCAACATCCACCTTTCCCTTGGAAATATTGGCCAATTTGCTTTTAATGAGCCGTCTTTTGAGGGGCGTGAGTTTATCGGTAAACAGGATTCCCTCAATGTGGTCGTATTCATGCTGGATAATGCGTGCTGCTATCCCGCTAAAGGTTTCCTTGTGTTTTTTGAAGTTTTCGTCTTCGTATTCAATAACGATTTCGGGCTGGCGAAAAACATCCTCCCGAACGTCGGGAATACTGAGACAGCCTTCATTAAAGGCCCATTCATCGCCCTTTTCCTCAACAATTCGGGCATTTATGAAAACTTTTTTGAAGGAGGCAAGCTCTTGGCGCTCTTCTTCCGAAAGGTCTTCATCGTCCTCAAACGGAGTGGCATCTACCAAAAACAGCCTGATGGGAAGGCCCACCTGAGGCGCGGCGAGGCCAATGCCCCGGGCGGCGTACATGGTCTCAAACATATCGTCGATTATCTGGCCCAGTTTGGGGTAATCACTTTTTATTTCCTTTGTTTCCTTCCGCAATATGGGATCGCCGTAGGCTACTATGGGTAATATCATGGTTTATTTTCTATTAATATTTTATCGTTGCTGTGGCCGATATGGATTCTTTCGTTATCGCGGTTAATATTGCTTTTTGAAATAACCCGCCAGCCTATAAATTTCCTTTTTTCCTTGCTATTTATTATACAGGTATTGCTGAAGTATAATGGTGGCACTTATTTCATCAACCAGCGCCTTGTTACGCCGTTGTTTCTTTTTGAGGCCGCTGTCTATCATGGTTTGAAAGGCCATTTTGCTGGTGTACCGTTCATCAATGCGCTTTATTTCCAAATGGGGAAAGACTTTGGAAAATTTTCCCAAAAACTTCTGTATCTCTTCCTCTATGCTGCTATGGGTTCCATCTTTCTGCTTGGGCTCGCCCACCAAAATGGTTTCCACCTTTTCCGAAGCGATGTATTTTTTCAAAAAATCCATCAATTCAGTGGTGGGGACAGTAGTCAGTCCCGAAGCGATCAATTGCAGCTCGTCCGTAATGGCGATGCCCGTACGCTTGCTGCCGTAATCCAATGCCAAAATTCTTGCCATAGCAAGTGCAAAAGTAAGGGTTTAGAAAATAGTATGCTATATGTGGGGCCTAATTTGGTCAGTAGGGATTATATTTGTGGGAAGGGAGAATTGGCTTCCCCGATAGGGAATAAATCCCCGGTATGGATAAAGAGCCTTCTTCCCGAAGTAAAATAAAAACTGAAGAACCTTATAGATATGCACGAATTGCAACAAACCATAGAGAAAGCTTGGGAAGACCGTTCCCTTCTCATTGAAACGGAAACCATTGTGGCCATACGCCAGGTAGTAAACCTTTGCGACGAGGGCACCCTGCGCTGTGCCCAGCCCACGGCAGATGGCTGGCAAGTGAATGAATGGGTAAAAAAAGCCATCGTGCTCTATTTCCCCATCCAAAAAATGAAGACTATGGAAGCGGGAATTTTTGAATATCATGACAAGATTCCCTTAAAATCGGGCTACGAGGCCAAGGGCATTCGCGTGGTTCCGCATGCGGTGGCACGCCACGGGGCCTATATTTCAAAGGGTGTTATCATGATGCCCAGTTACGTAAATATAGGAGCCTATGTTGATGCGGGCACTATGGTAGATACCTGGGCCACGGTGGGCAGTTGTGCGCAAATTGGCAAGAATGTACACTTAAGCGGCGGTGTGGGCATAGGCGGTGTTTTAGAACCGCTGCAGGCAGCACCGGTAATTATTGAAGACGGGGCGTTTATAGGTTCGCGATGCATTGTGGTAGAAGGGGTGCGCGTGGGCAGGGAAGCTGTTTTGGGAGCCAATGTGGTGCTAACGGCCTCAACCAAGATTATTGACGTTACCGGCTCCTCTCCCCAGGAGACCAAAGGGGTGGTACCGCCCCGCTCGGTAGTGATTCCGGGCAGCTATACCAAAAATTTTCCCGCAGGCAGCTATCAGGTGCCCTGTGCCCTCATTATAGGCAAACGCAAGGAAAGCACCAACCTCAAGACCTCACTGAACGATGCCCTGAGAGAGTATGATGTGGCGGTTTAGGTGGCCGCAATAAGGGTACTTTTATAGGAAGAGTTCAAACTAGGAAACCTTACCTGCCCCACGCCTTCTGCGCCGAAGCTTTTTACTGTTGATGCGCTTTTGGAATTGCCGGCTGTAATGGGTCATCAGCTGTTTTACCAATGGATAGGGTTGCTCATAAAGCTTGGCATACTCTGCCGCCATTACCTTGATCATGGATTTTGAGAGCCATAACCTGCGAAAGTTGTGCATCCTCTTTTTGAGGTCCATTGGCTCAAAACGCATGCGGTTCAGATCAATGAGGTAAAAGCTATACTTATTCTTTTCCCCTTCTACGATGAGGGTGTTGCCCGGCGAATGGTCCAGAAAATTGACGCCTTTTTCATGGAGGTGAAAGGTAAACTGGGTAAACTGTCGCAATATTTCATTGCGTTTTCGGAAGCTTGGATTGTGAATCAATTCGCGGAAATCAAAATCGTAATCAATATGTTCGCTCACGTAAAAGCTCTGTTTGAGCCCGCCCGAAAACTCTTCTGAATAGGCTACTGGAAAGGGGGTCTTAACGCCCAGTCCAATCAATTTTGAAGCGTACTCAAAGGAACGCCGGGCCTTTCCTTTCCGCAAATATTTATAGACCCATGACTGGAAAACATTGGGATTTTTAAATTTCTTTGCATTGAAGGCCACGCCTTCCAGATAGAATTTTTTTATCACATTGCGCTCGCCCTTCACCACATATTCCCCTCGTTCCGAAAAATTTTGGAGCATATCCTTTAGCTTTGCGGCCAAATGCGAATAATCTGGGTGGACAACAAAATTCTCACGCATTTATTAAATAATTAGATTCAAAAAAACTATTTTGCGAAGGTAGTCTATATGAAGAAAATTCTCGTAATACAAAATAAAAGAATTGGTGATGTGCTCATTAGCTCTGTCATTGCCAATAACATTAAAAAGGTATTTCCCAATAGCGAGGTAACTTACTTTGTATATACCTATACCGCTGGGGTTTTGGAGAACAACCCCAATATTGACCGCATCATTTCCGTAAACGAAAAGGAGCTGAAAAGCTATGCCAAGCTGTTCCAGACCATTTCCAGGATAAAAAAAGAAAGGTACCACATTATTTTTGATCCCTATGCCAAGCTGCAGAGCCGTTTGATCTGTCTTTTTTCAGGCGCTCAATACCGCATTGGCCTTAAACGGGCACATAAGGAACTCAAGCTCCCGTTCTATACCCACCCCATTAGCCACTTAAAGCACCGCTCCAAGACCTGCGGCAAGGCCATTGAGGACCGTATCAATATGATTACCTCGGTTTTTGAGCTGCCCTCGCCACAATATGAACCAAAGATTTACCTTACCGAGGCCGAAGAACGTTATGACGGTATTGAAAAATTAAAAAAACCGGTAATCATGTTGGGTATCTTGGGAAGTACCTCCCAAAAATCAATGCCATACCCCTATATTGTGGAACTTATTGACTATATAGCCGATACCTACCAGGCCACCCTCCTCTTTAATTACGCTCCAGACCAAAAAGAAGAAGCCCAAAAGATTTATTCTTTGTGCAGGAACAAACAACAGATAAACCTGGATGTATATGAAGACACCATCCGGGGCTTTATAAAGTTGATGAACCAATGCGATCTCCTGGTAGCCAATGAGGGCGGCAGCGTGCATATTGCAAAGGCATTGGGCAAACCTACCTTTACCATCTATTCGCCTTATGTAAACAAGGAGCACTGGTGCAGTTTTGAGGATGGTGATCTCCATGATTCCATCCATTTACTCGAGGAAAAACCCGATCTTTTCAACAAGTTTACCCTGGAGGAGCGCAGAAATATCGAGGAAGATCCGCAGGCGCTTTACAACCAACTCACGCCTACGATGATACTATCACGACTAAAACCGTTTCTGGCACATCATCTCCACAGCAAGGCTTGAGCTGTTGTTTTTTTCACTTAAGCATTTGTGGGCGCACTTTGTTTTACAATACCATAAGGAGTCCAAATCTTCTTTTCTTCACGGGTGGAGCGGCGTATGGCCCGGTTCTTTTTTATTGACTCCTCATTTTTATAACCACGTGGATGGTCAAGGTGCAACACGATGGCATTGTAGCGTATCTGTTTGCTCTTTATGCCATAATTCATAAGCCGTTCGCCCAGCTCGCGGTCCTGCCCGCCATACTGCATACGTTCGTCAAAACCATTGATGGCCACGATATCGGCTTTCCAGCCCGAGGCATTGTGGCCGTTCCAACTGGCATTGGTGGGCGTAAGGGCATTCAGTAAGGAAGCCTTGAGCGAACCTGAATCCAACTTATTATTTTTAAAGGATGAAGCCAGCCCGTTTCGCTTCAACCAAGACACATCAAAACATCTTTCCGAATAGATATCGTCCTTGCCTATCATTTTGGAAATACCCAAGGGCAACATAAAATAACCTCCCGAAAGAAAATAGCCTTCCTCCCGGTACTTTACGTGCTGCTCCACAAAATCCTTCCGCGGAATGCAATCGCCATCGCTCATGATAATATAATCGGTTTGGCACTGCACTATGGCCTTGTTGAGAATCTGCGATTTCTGGAAGCCCCGGTCCTCATGCCAAACATGTACGATTGGGAAAAACACTTCTTCTTTCATAGCTTCCAGCAATTGCCGTGTAGTTTCATCAGATCCGTCATCGGCCACGACTACCTCAAAGTGCCTGTAAGTCTGGTTGTTGTAGCCGTAAAGCACCTTCCGGAGCCAATCGGTACTGTTGTAGGTGCTTATGATTATGGAGGTATCCAGCTGCTTCATTTTTGCAAAGATAAAGTTATTTCCGCAGTTGGCTTGGGAAACAAAATATCGTAATTTCGAAAATTGAACCCGGCCGCTATTATTTCGTCATGGAGAATCCGAAACTTACCGTCATCATTCCCACTTACAACGAGGAAGCTTATCTTGAAGGAGCCCTATTTTCGGTTGGTTTTGCCGATGAGATTATTGTAATAGACTCCTTCAGCACAGACAGAACCCCCGAAATAGCGGAAAGAAAGGCCACC
>CAYSLM010000132.1:0-6136 GCA_964431895.1 uncultured Aequorivita sp. | reverse complement strand
GGGGCCGTAACGGATGCTCAATATTCTGTCATCATTGGGTTGCGAAAGAATCTCGGAAGCAATCTTGAAATTATCTGGGTTAAGGAACAGCGAATGGATAAAATTGATGGGCTGCTGCGTAGGCTGCATTTTAAACTTATCCTGAAAAATCTCTATTCGGTATTCCGAAGGGTTTAAGGTAAAGATAGATTGCCCCAAGAGCATATTTTGCGCTTGTTGGAAATTGAGAGGCGTGCCCAGCCACTCGCCCAACAGGGCAAAGTCGCCCTCAAAATAGGTTTTGCCCACCGTTTCATAATAGCTTACACGGGTGGGGGTTATTAAGGCCTTGGCCACCGTAATGCCAAGGATTGATGCCTTGATCCAAATATGCTTGTTTTTTTCCATCCTCAGGCTCACGGTGATGCTCTGGAGTTTCTCCTCGGTTTCATAAACCAATTGGGCGCGGCCGGCCAATGTCTCGAAATCCGGCATAGCGGCCCTATGGGCGGTAATTGCTTCCTTGACGCTGGTTTTTTCAATAGAAGTTATTTTCTTGCTTCCTCCGCAGGAAATAAAAAACAATAGCAGTAGGTAATAGGGTTTCAGTTTCATAAAGATCAATTGGACGCGTTGATGGCTGCCGCCTTTTCTGAGTACATTTTGGCTTTTTGTTCATTGCCCTTGGCGGAATGGGCCAGGCTTAACTGGGTGTAGAAATCGCGCTCCATCCTGGGGTCGTCGAGTATAAAGTCTAGCCCCATTTCCAAACTTTCTATGGCTGCATCACTTTGCCCCAGCCCATTGCGTGCAACGCCATTGAGCAGATAGAGCAGGGCCTGGGCGGGAAATATTTCCAGGCCTTTTGAGCTCAGTGCCGCGGCGGCTTCATATTTTTTGAAATCAATTTGGTAAAGGAGGGTATTCTTTAATAGTTTAAAATTGTCTGGATCTAAGGCAATGCCTTTTTCGTAAGCTTCCAGGGCTTCCTGCTTTCGGTGTTTGGTGGCGTAGTAATCGCCAAGCTTTTCATATATTTTAGGATTCTCGGCCGAGAAGCCGGAAACAATGGCAGTGAGTTGGTCCTCGTATTGGGGATGACCGTTCACATATTGTATAAAATCGCCCAGCACCCGATACTTGGTTTCCTTGTCAACTTCTTCTGAAGCGAATACAATATCCATGGATTTTATCGCTTCCGAGGCATTGCCCTCATCGAGGTAAAATTTGTAGAGTGCCAGATGTACCAATTGTGAATTGGGGCTTTCAGACAAAAGCTTTTTTGCCGTTTGGAAAGCTTTCTCCTTATTTCCCTGTTCGCTGTAAAGAAAGATGAGGTTGAGGTATTCCCTTTCGTTTTTTGGGTTGCCGTCTATTTTCTGCTCCAGATTGTCAATGGCACCCTGTGTGTCGCCGGTAGCTCTATAAATCTGCGATCGTAGCGCATTGCGGATGTCACTCTCGCCCCACAATTGGTCCAGTTCGTCAAGTTGCTGTAGGGCTTTGTCGTATTGTTTTGTGAGGGAATAGAGATTGGCAAGGTCTTCTTTGTAATCCTCGTCAAACGGAATGAGTTTTTGGACCAAGGGAATGGATTTTTCATAGTCCTTTTGTTGGTAGTACAGATCGTACAGCCGCTCCAAAATATCCAGCCGGTCGCCTTCGGTGCGCAGGGCCTGTTTATAGCTTTTTTCGGCCTGGTCATATTGTTTTAATGCGGCGTGGTTTTTACCCATCTCAAAATATACCACGGCCTTGTTTTCATCACTCTTTGCAGTTTTTTCCGCTTTATTGAGGGCCAGGAGGGCCAGTTCATAATTTTCAATGGCCTTTTGCTTTAGGGCCTCAAAAAAGTTTTCCTGAAAGGCATCGGTTACCTGACCTAATGGATCCATCGGATCCTGAAGGGTATCATTGCTCTTTTCTTGGGAATAAAGGCCTTGCGAAAGCAGAGTTCCCAAAACAAGGATAGAAATATATTTATGGACAGGTATCAAACCGGTGATTTTAATTTACTTTTTATTGTTTCAATTCAGAATAATCTCCAATGCTCACCTTGGTGAATTTCCCATCAAAAATAGCATAATTGCCTATCATCGCTTGGTCAAGTTGGGCGTTTATAATTTTGGTATGGGTCTGGATAATGCTGTTCGTTACCGTACTGTCAACAATTTCCGTACCCGCGCCAATCGAGGCATAGGGCCCTACTGTGCTGTTTTTGAGCACTGCCTTCTCGCCTATAAAGCAAGGGGGAATGATTTCTGAATTTATATTTTTTACGCTATCTGCCACCAGGTCTTTTTTCGCTTCGGATAGAAATCCGAGCATCTTTCGGTTTGTTTCCACTGTTACCTCCTTGTTGCCGCAATCCATCCATTCATCTACGGTGCCGGTCTTGAAAATTTTTCCTGCGGCCATCATCCGTTTTATGCCATCGTTGATCTGGTATTCCCCGCCGTTGATAATGTTGTGGTCCAGTACATATTGCAATTCATCCTTCAGTTGCGAAACATCCTTAAAATAATAGATACCTATAACGGCTTGGTCGCTCACATATTCTTCGGGTTTTTCCACCAGCTCGATTATTTCGTCATTTTCATTCAGGTTTACCACGCCGTAGGCCTGGGGATTTTCTACCTTTTTGGTCCAGATCACCGCATCGGCCTCCTTGTCAAGGGTAAAGTTGGCGCGTATCAAGGTATCGGCATAGGCAATTACCGCGGGTCCCTGTAGTGATTCCTTGGCACACATAATGGCATGGCCGGTCCCCTTGGGGTCAAGCTGCCGGTATATAGTGGGTTTTGCGCCTAATTGGGTAGCCAATTCCTTTAGGCTGTTGACCACATCTTCCCCAAAAAATGCGGGGTCGCCCAAAATAAAGGCTATCTCGTCAATTTCTTCTTCCAGCACGGCTACGATATCTTCTACCAAACGGTGTACTATGGGTTTTCCCGCCACGGGAACCAAGGGTTTGGGAACGGTGAGCGTATGTGGGCGAAGGCGGCTGCCACGGCCTGCCATGGGAACTATTATTTTCATGTTTTTGCTTTTTTTGTTTTATTTTACTCCT
Organism: uncultured Aequorivita sp.; assembly: GCA_964431895.1. Taxonomy (GTDB): domain Bacteria; phylum Bacteroidota; class Bacteroidia; order Flavobacteriales; family Flavobacteriaceae; genus Aequorivita. Next base: position 3,087 of record CAYSLM010000132.1, on the reverse strand, counting down.
GTACTGCCGAAGCCTCCGGCCCCACGTTCGGTCTGGTTGAGCTCTTGCACTTCTTCCCATTCGGCGCGTTCGTGCTTGGCAACAATCATTTGGGCAATACGCTCGCCGTGGGAAATGGTAAACGCCTCGTTGGAAAGATTTACCAAAATCACGGCAATCTCGCCGCGGTAATCGGCATCAATGGTGCCCGGTGAGTTGAGCACGGTGATTCCCTTTTTTGCTGCCAAGCCACTGCGGGGCCGCACCTGTGCCTCATAGCCTATGGGCAGCTCTATAAAAAGTCCGGTCTTGATCATGGCGCGTTCCAAGGGTTGGAGCGTGAGGGGTTGGTCAAGGCAGGCCCGAAGGTCCATTCCGGCCGAGGCAAGGGTTTCATACGAAGGAAGTGGATGGGTGGAGCGGTTTATTATTTTTATTTTCAAGATAGGAGGTTTTTAGGGTTAATGGTTTTTGATCAGTCATTATCCATGCTGATGTCCACGGCATTTACGGAACGCGGAATGGCAAACATCTTCAGGTCAGTGGCCGAGTGATTTAGTTTTTCGCCTCGCAGTATTTTGTAATTTACCATAAGCTTGTTGTTTTGCAAGTGGGTTTTGGTTATTGCAATTTCGGTTTTACGGTTGCTTGGCGCGGCAATGATGGCCACTACCTTTTTTTTGTCAAAATCTATTTTCTGGGCAGAGGCGGTCATGGTCTGGGCCGCGCCAAAATAACGTTCAAAATTTTCCTGGTCATTGATCACCATGGCTTTGGCGGGCGTGACAAAGTCAATATTGTTTTTTGGAAAGTATCCGTTTATTAATTCTACCTTAAAATCAGAATTTAGAACATTTTCCGAGGTTTGTTTTTCCTTTGGTTTTCCACAGGAAAGCACGAGTGCCATCAGAAGAAAGAATGGAGTTTTCCGAAGGTTTCCGTTAAATCCAGAATGGTTTTTCAAGTTCATTTCCGCTTAAATTTATTCCAAAGTTACCTGTCTTATTCTAACTGGGAAAGGTTATTTTCTAATCACTTTTAAAAACTCCCCTTTTTCCCGAAGGTAGATCAACCCGGCAAACATTATTAGCAACGCTGTGCCCAGCCATATATTTCGGTCGAGGGCGTAAAACGAAATAGCCGAGAGACCAATGGCCAAAACCAGATAGAGACCAATGCCGCCAATGTCGTATGGCACGTTGTAGTATTTTCGTCCGTAAAGGTACGAAAGCACCATCATACTTCCATAAGCAGTAAGGGTGGCCAGGGCCGAACCCAGATACCCAATTTGCGGAATCAACAAAAAGTTCATCGCCAGGGTTACCGCTGCCGCAAAAACCGAGATATATGCCCCGTATTTGGTACGGTCTGTTACCTTGTACCAAACGGAAAGATTGTGGTAAATGCCGAGGAAAAGATTGGCCAAAAGGATGATAGGAACTATCGATAAGGCTTCCCAATATTGCCGATTGGGAATCAATATTTTCTTGAGCACATCAATATACACCACAACCCCCAAAAGAATAAGGCAGCCAAAAAGGGTAAAATATTTGGTGATGGTGGCATAGGTATTTTTGGCATTGCCGTGGGCGGAATGGTTGAAGAAAAAAGGCTCAATTCCCAGCCGGAAGGCCATAACGAAAAGCGTCATAAACATTCCCAGCTTGTAACAGGCCGAATACAGCCCCACCTGGGTTTCGGCTATGGTTTCGGGCAGGAGGTATCTGAGTAATATTCGGTCAAAGGCTTCATTGATGCTAAAGGCAATTCCGGCGATGAGCACCGGAAGGGCATATTTCATCATCTGTTTCCAAATGGTGGCGTTGAAATCGAAACCTATTTTCACATATAGCGGAAGCAAGGCCAAAAGCGTAGCCGCACTGGCGATCAAATTGGCGATAAAAACATAGGCCACCTTATTTTGTGGAAACCACAGCGTGGCCCAAAAACTACTTCCGTGGGCCAGCTTGGGAAGTGCCAACAGAAAGAAGAGGTTAAACCCAAGATTGATGGCCACATTGAAAATTTTGATAACCGCATAGCGGGTTGGTTTCTCATTGGCCCTGAACCAGACAAAGGGCAATACGGCCAAAGCATCTAGCCCAAGGATCAAAAGCCCATAAGTGACGTATTGGATGTCAAATTCCACGATGGATGCGAGATGCTCCCGGAAAAGCAGGGTTAGTACCAAAAACGCTAAAGTTGAAACGGTAAGCGAAGTAAGGGTGGTGGCCTGCACAGATTTTTGTTGGGTGGTATCTTTGGTGATAAACCTGAAAAAAGCGGTTTCCATACCATAGCTCAGCAGTACATTGCCAAGGATGAGGTAGGCCATAAGGGTGGCGTAAATCCCGTATTCGCCGGGCAGCATGACGGTGGTATAAAGAGGTACCAATATTACTGCCAATATGCGTGGCAAAACGGTGGCCAAGCCGTAGATAAAGGTCTGCTTAAAAAGTTTTTTGAATACGCCCACGCATTAATTTTATTACGAATCCAAAGGTTTTTCGGCATCTTCGGAAGCTTTGGCAAAAGTATTGAAAATTATGGTCTTGAAGTTAAAATGCCGCCCTGCATATTTTAAATGAAAAGACCTGAAATTTCCGGTGTGATCTTGGTGGGTCTAAAACTGGTGGCATCCAAAAAACACCAAGTGGTCTTGGCTTCAACGATAAGTTTTCCATCACTGGGCCTGGTAATTCTGTACCTCCGTATGCTTTTCACCCCTTCGTAACTCTCGATCCAGGTTTCTGTTTCAAGCGTTTCGTCTTGAAAGGAAGGGTTTTTATAGGCAATATAGTGGTCCAGGACCACCCAGACATTCTTCTGCCGTTGCTTTTCGGTAGTTTTTGCCATCCAATGGGCTTCGGCGGCGTCAAGGCACCATTGAAGATAGGTTACATTGTTTACGTGGCCCAGGGCATCGATGGCCGAGGGTGGAACCACGAAGCGTTTTTTGAAGATTTCAGATTTCAAAATCCAAGGATTAATTTGGCGATAAGGAAATAGGTAAGGATGCCAAAAATATCATTGCTGGTAGTAATAAAAGGACCTGTGGCCACTGCGGGGTCAATTCCCCTTTTGTCCAACAGAATCGGAATGAATGTG